>NZ_AUPZ01000007.1 GCF_000445475.1 Sulfurimonas hongkongensis | reverse complement strand
GGGAATTATAGGAGGATGTTGCTTAATAGTTTCTTAAAATATAGGGAAGTTTTTTATTTGTTTTTGCTCTGTAGTTTTTTGCTTAACTCTAGTGATACTGGTTCACTAAAATTTGGTACCTCATCATAAGAAAAAACTGCATAATACTTGTCAATATTGATATCTCTAAAATTATCATAAGTATTATTGTCTATTCTCTCATAGAGTTTCTATCCATATATATGGCGAGCATGGAACCTTATAAGGTTTTTTTGTTTTTTAATATAGTTAATAACAAGAAAAAGTCTTTGTATCCATAAAAGTAACATCTTGATTTTTAAGAGTGTTTTTTGCTCAGCACTATAAGTTTAACCTTTTTCTCAACTCATGTTTTTCTCCATTAATTTCATATTATTTTAACGATTTTAGAAATTAACTTAACTGAATTTATGTCTTAATATTAAGGCCATTATAATCAACGCCAGTTTTATTTTTTGTAAAAGAGTTTATGTTTACTATTTTGCGTAGTGACCTAAATAGCTCATTGTACTACTAGTTTTTATGCTAAAGTAGAATGATTGTACTATATGTTTGCGTATAAAAAGAGTTGTAATATTTATAAGAAGATTTAAAAAGTGTGGGGACTTAGAAGATTATTTTCTTCTAAGTTCTTTAATGCGAGCTTTTTTACCAGCAAGATCACGAAGATAAAATAGTTTCGCACGACGGACACGACCGCGACGAATAACTGTTATCTCATTGATAGAGTCAGTATATAGTGGAAAGATTCTCTCTATACCAACACCGTTAGCTCCTATTTTACGGACTGTTACAGTTTGACCTGTTCCTTGTCCTCTTTTTGCAATACAGACGCCCTCGTAGTTTTGTATACGAGATTTATCACCCTCTTTAATCGTTACTGCCAAACGAACAGTATCACCAGCACGAAAGTCAGGAATATTTTTCTCTGCTACTTGTGCTTTTTCAAAGTTTTCTATGTACTTATTTCTCATAAGCTAATTCCTTAATTTTATTTCATAAAATGAAGGAAACCTTCATTTATTTAAAACGATGATAGAAATAATTCCATCATCTAAGCACTAGTGCGACTGCGTTCTGTGCTTTAAAAGCTGCTCTGGTCTAAAGAATTTGGTCTTGCATTCAGACAGGGCTAATTTTAGTGAGCGAATTTTACTGTGATTTCCCTTTAAATATTCTGATGAGACGAAAAAACCCCTAAAATTTTGTGGTTTAGAAAAAGATGGTGCTTCTAAAAGAGGAGTCTCAAAACTCTCAATATCTAAAGACTCACAATTGCCGAGTACTCCATCAACATTTCTACTTATCGCATCACACATCACAAGAGAGGCAAGCTCTCCACCTGTTAAGATATAGTCTCCTATGGAGAAGACTTCATCTGCAAATTCTTCTATAACTCTCTCATCAATCCCCTCATATCTTCCACTCACAAAGGCTATATGGGATTTTTTAGAGAGCCTTTTAGCATCATTTTGTACAAAAGGTTTAGCTACAGGAGTTAAAAAAACTATATGAACATTTTCATCCTGTTCTTTCAAATCTGATAGTGCATCAAAGAGTGGTTGAGGGTTCATAACCATTCCAGCCCCACCGCCAGCTGCACTGTCATCTACTTTATTGTGCTTGTTATCACTAAACTCTCTAGGATTTAGGTAGTTTATGTTAATGATGTTTTTTTCTATCGCTCGCTTTAGTATTGAGTCACTAAAGTAACCTTCTACTATGTTTTTAAAAAGCGTTACAAAAGTAAAGTTCATCTATGATGCTTCTAAAATATCCACCGCACCATCTACGACAATGATCTTTTTATCAATATCTGTACTTATAACAAATGGCTTGTGAAATGGAATCAAAAAACTCTTTACATGTCCAGCATCTAAAAGCTCCTTAGATGTTTTTACAAAGAGATAATTGCTTATTGTAATCCTCTGAACTTCATCGACAAGACCTAATAGTTTGCCATTCTCATAAACCCCACAACCCTCTAAATCGAACCAAAAATATTCTCCATCTTCTAAGCGGCAGTTTTTTCTTGTCTCTTCTCTAGTAGTATAGAGTTTTATATTTGTAAATTTCTTTGCATCCTCAACACTATTTACACCAGCTATTTTTATAAGCCCTTTTTCATGGTTTACTTCACTTAGAGTAAGAGAAGAGTTTTTATTTGTTAAAAAGGTAGTGTTTTTTTGAAATTGCTCAGGGAAGTCTGAGTGGTCATGAAACTTCATCTCGCCTTTTATACCGACAGTTTTGCCGATTGTAGCGATATGAAGTCTAGGTTCTTTAAACTGGTTCGACATTGATTTTATAGCTAACGCCATCTTTTGCTTTGCAGCCAGAGATGACTGTTTTTATAGCACCAATCATCTTACCTTCTTTGCCAATAAGTTTACCTACATCAGCTTGGTTGGCATAAAGAACTATCTCAGTTATTTCATCGCCTTGTTTTGTTTGTACTTTTATATCTTCTGGATAGGTAGCTATAAGTTTTGCAAACTCTGCGACAAAATCACAAATCATAATTAACGACCAGTTATCTTTTTAACACGGTCACTCATTTGAGCACCGACACTAATCCAATAGTCAAGTCTTTCATTGTCAACAACTAAAGTCTTTTCATCATTCATTGGGTTATAGTGTCCGATTAACTCGATCCAACCACCATCTCTTCTTTTGCGACTATCTGTTACCGCTATACGATAAAATGGTTGTTTTTTTCTTCCCATACGAGTAAGTCTAATTACTGTCATATTTTGTTCCTTATGTTATGTTTTAATTTTTTTGGAGGTTTTTGCAGAATAAAATATACAAAGAAGTAGTTTTATTGTGCCTCTTACCGCCGTTATTTGGCGTCTTATATCTTAAAATATTTTCAAGATACCTTCTAATCACAGAGGGATTATTTCAGAAGTTATTACGATGGCGAAATTATAGCGAGTCATAACTTAAATGTAAAGCTTTATCTAGGTAATCCTGCCATACCGCCAGGACCACCGCCCATCTGACCCATCATAGCTTGGAGATCTTTCATTCCGTTTTTACCAGAAAACTTCTTTGCCATTTTTCCAGCATTTTTAAACTGTTTTATCATACGGTTAATCTCTACTATCTCTAAACCACAACCTTTTGCGATTCTTCCCTTACGAGAGTTATTAAGCAAATCTGGATTTTCTCTCTCTTTTGGTGTCATAGATGAAACCATTGATTTAATATTTTTGAGTTCGCTTGAATTTTCCATGTCAAAGTCTTTTAGAGCTTTTGACATATTGCCCATACCTGGAATCATTCCCATAAGGGACTTCATGCTACCCATTTTCTTCATACTCTCCATCTGTTCTAAAAAGTCATTGAAGTTAAACTTGCCTTTTTGTATCTTCTTTGTAAGTTTTTTAGCCTGCTTTTCATCAATAGCACCAGCAGTTTTCTCAGCTAAGCCCTCGATATCTCCAAAACCCATCAGACGGTTTATAACACGTTCTGGCAAAAAGACTTCCAAGTCTTGCATCTTCTCACCACTTCCGATAAAACGAAGTGGAACCTTAACCTGAGATGAGAGTCCTAAAGCTACACCACCTTTTGAATCTCCATCATATTTTGAGAGTATGACACCATCGATACCGATTTTTTCTTTAAAGGTAGTTGCAGTCTTAACTGCATCTTGACCTGTCATTGAGTCTGCTACATAGAAAATTTCGCTTGGGTTTGCAGCGTCTTTTACACATTTAAGCTCATCCATCAGTTCTTCATCGATAGCTAAACGACCAGCTGTATCAATAAGAACTACATCATAGATGCCACTTTTTGCTTTTTTAAGTGCCCCACTTACAACTTCTACAGGATTTTTAGTAGTCTCATCTTCATACAACTCTACATCTATTTGAGTTGTGATTTGACGAAGTTGTTCAACAGCTGCAAGTCTTTGCAGGTCGGCTGCAACTATAAGAACTTTTTTTTGTTTTGATTTTAAGTAGTGAGCTAACTTACCAGTAGTAGTTGTTTTTCCTGAACCTTGAAGTCCTGTCATAAGTATTACAGTTGGTGGATTTGGTGCAAAAACAAAACCTTTGTTCCCGCCTACTTCTAAAAGTTTGTGTAGAGTAGTTCTTAGAGCTTCAAGAAATTGATCTTTTCCTATCTCGCCCTTTCTTGTTTCTATGCCAACTTCATCTATAAGTTGCTTTACAACTTTATGGTTTACATCTGCTTTTAAAAGTGATTTTTTTAGCTCAACTAAAGCTTTTGAGAGAGCTTTTTCATCATCAAATGTGCGTATCTTTTTTATCGCTGTAGTAAAAGAGTTAGTTAGTGTATCAAACATAAAATGCCTCATTGTTCTTTATATAATTTTGGCGATTATAGCGAATTAGGACTTTTGGTTTATTTAAGGATATCTCTAAATACCCTTAACTTTTCCTGCACCAGAGATTAGTTCCAATTTCTTACTACGAGTAAGTTGTTTTATAGCGTATTCTCTTTGCATCGCATGGACTTTATCATCACAACTCTCAAAGTAAACTAATTCTACTGGTCTTTTTGCTCTTGTATATTTTGCACCAAGACTTGAAGTGTTATGCTCTTTAAGCCTTCTTTTTAAATCTGTTGTAACTCCAGTGTAGAGCGTGCTATCTGAGCATTTCAAAATGTAGACCTTCCAAGAGAGATTTTTCCCAGTCATATCAGTCTTATTCAAAATCTATAAAAACCTTAGGCTCAGGGGCAATAAACTCCAGCCCTAAAAGTCTAACTTTATAAGCGTGAAGCATCACTCTTTTTGCTCGTCTTCCGCCGTACTGTTCATCTCCGATGATTGAGTGGTCGATATAGCGAAGATGCGTTCTTATCTGATGTGTTCTTCCATGATGGATAACACAGTTTATCTTTGTTTTATTTGCACTAACTAAGTCTGGAGTTATCTCCGTTCTTGCGGGTTTTCCTTTAGATGAGACATTTGAGTAGGCTTTATTATTTTTTTTCTGTGTCAAAATTGGTTTATCAACCTCAATAGGTTCGCTAATAATACCCTCAACCCATGCAATATACTCTTTATAAACATTGTCTTTTTTAAACTCTTTTATTGCTTTTTGTCTAAACTCTTCGTTTTTTACAAGCATCAAAACGCCACTTGTCTCGCGGTCAAGTCTGTGAAGCAAAACCGCTGGCCTAAACTGCCTCTCTATCTCATCTGAGTTTACAAATGCAGGTTTATCTATAACAATAATATCATCGTTTTCAAAAATAGGTTTAGCTTTTTCAACCTTTTGAACCCTAAAAATTGTTTTTTTATCTAACTCTCCACGAGCTATTACAACTTTACTATTTCCCACATAAACTAAACCACGGTCAATCATAGATTTCGCTTGAGAATTTGAGATACCCTCTTGCATTGCCAATATTTTATACGCTTTTTCTTTAGCCAAAATTTTATTCCTTAATTTATTTCATAAATGAAGGAGACCCTTCACTCTATTTTGTCACGGTATCGGAAGTAATCCCGCTACCTACGCTAATACCCCAAGGGTACTTAGTCGGGCGCGCTTGGTTTCCTTCGGCGGGAAGCCCTCGGCACTTGTGCCTCTTTAAATAGTTTCTTAAACATCTTGGAACCGCGAACTTGTTCGGGGCTTTAGGCTTAAAAGACACACCAGCCTCAAGCAAGTTTAGGCTTCCAAAAAAACCACTAACTAACAACCTATACTTCTAAAATTTTCTTTACTACAGGTTCTAAGTCTATTTTCTCTTCTACCATTGATGGTGGTAGATCTTTTGCTGCCATTAGTGCTTTGTGAATCTCATCACTCTCAACATACTGAACATGATGTACATACTTATAAAGCTCTTTTTGGTCATGAAAATGTTTACCTGTTATAATTTTACATCCAAAAAAAGCAGGTTCAAGCGGGTTGTGTCCACCTATATCTTCTCTAAAAGCACCGCCAACTATAGCTATGTCTGAGATATTGTAGATATTGTTTAACTCTCCCATTGCATCCATTAAGACAATCTCGGCATCAAAGTTTTTAGTCTCTGAAAACTGAGATAGAGTAAAAGAATTCTCTTTTGCGTATCTCTTTAACAGTTCATAAACACTAAGAAATCTCTCAGGATGTCTAGGAACTACTATAAGCTTTGCATCTACTTGTTTTTTATACTCAAGAAATGACTTTAAAACCGACTCTTCTTCGCCCGCATGAGTACTAGCTGCAACTATGGTCTCTTGAAGTGGTTTTTCATACTCTTTAGTTTTACTAATCTTGCCAGCTAGTTTTATGTTTCCAATCACCTCTATATTTTTAGCTCCTAGTGCTAAAAAACGGTTTTTATCAACTTCACTTTGTGCATATATAATCTCAACATTTGATAAAAGTCTTTTATAAAACCATGCAAATTGAAGATATTTTTTCACGCTCTTATCTGAGATGCGAGCATTTAACATCACAACTCTAGTTCCACTTCTTCTAGCTGCCACAAAAAGCATATACCAAAATTCAGCTTCTAGCACCACCAAAAGTTTTTGCTTTTTTATCCAAAATGGTAAAAACATCTCATAGGGTAAGAATCTTACCTCAGCCTTATATTTTTTTGCCTCATTTTGACCCGTTTGTGTGATAGTTGTTATCTTTATATCTTGTGCTTTGACAAGCTCTAAGATAGGTTTTAGTGCCTTTGCTTCACCTAGTGAACAGACATGAAACCAAATGCCATCTTCTTTTTCAAATCTTTTGTTATTAAAGAGAAAAAATCGTGCTGGAATTGACTTTTTGTATTTTCGCTTAAAAGAGAGATAGACTAAGAGTGGCAATGCTATGAGATATAGCACCACGCTTAGAACATAATAAAGAAGAGAAAAAGGGTTCAAGCCCTACTCGTTAGTTGATTCTTCTATGTGTAAGATTCGACCACAGTGAGGACAAGTAATAATCTCCTCAGCTTTGATAACATCAGCTAAAATCTTATCACTAAGTAGCATATTACAACCCATACAAGCGTTATCTTCTACTTTTACAACTGTAGAATTTTTAGCCCAACGACGGATTTTTTGATAAAATGCTAAACCTTTTTGGTTTGTGCTAGAGAGAAGTTTCTCTTTTTGAACAAACACCTCTTGTCTCTCTTTGTTGATTACTTTTAGTTTTTCATCAACCTCAGCTTTTACAGACTCTAAGTTTGAATCTATCTCTGCTAAAGATGCCTTTGCAGCTTCAACTTGCTCTTTTTTTGAACTGATAATTCTCTCAAGTCTTTCAATCTCTTCATTAGCAAATGATATTTGTTCTTTTGCTATCTCTTCTTCTAGTTGAAGAGATTTCATCTCTCTCTCAGTCTTTACTTCAGAACTTTTTTTAGTGTTTTCTTGAAGTTTAGCAGAGAGCTCTTTTAAGTGAAGTTCGTTTTTTTGTCTTTTTAACTCTTCTGCTTTTATTTCATTGCTTAAATTTTCAATATCGGTATCAATACTCTGTTTTTTTGCAAGTGCAGCTTCATATTTAGAGTTAGCCTCTTCTATCTGAGGTTCAAAAGCATCAATCTCTTTATCTATAAAAGATAGGTCTATTAGTTGTTTAAGATGCTGGTTCATTGGTCTCCTTTTGGATTAAATATATGTGAACGGGTTCTTAGATGATGAAATTATAGCTTCTAAACCTAAAATTTTCAAATGCTCGTGTAAAATTTGTGCAAAAAAGCGCTCGCTCTCAAAATGTCCTATGTCAATAAGCGAGAGGTTTATACTCATAGCCTCCATAGCATCGTGATATTTTACATCTCCAGTTAAAAAACAGTCAGCGTCTATGGACTTTAAAAGTGAGCATCCTGAACCTGTTGTAAGAGCTACTCTTTTTACCCTTTGTGAACTTTTTACACATTTTGCATGTGGAAGTCCAAAAGCAAGAGCTACTTTTTTTGCAAAACCATCAAAATCTTCATCAACATCAAGATAGGCGACAAAACCATCCTTTTGCGCTATTTCGTAACCTAAAATCTGGGTTGCTACATACTCATTTAGATGTGTTTGGTCAAAGTTTGTATGCATCGCGATATTTGAGATATTTTTTTGTATCATTTTTTGGATGAGATTTGCAGGATATTTACTAAACTCTAACTGCTTTAGTCCACCAAAGATAAGAGGATGATGAGTTATAAGAAGTGTGCCCTCTTGCATTGTGTCTATCAAGTCCTCATCAACATCAATACTTAGCATTATTGTTTTAACCTCTTGATTAAAATCTCCTAAAAGAAGCCCTGAGTTATCCCAAGGCTCTTGAAGTTCAAAAGGCGATAAGTTATCTAAAAAATCATATATTTGCGATATTTTCATCTAAAGCTTCTCCAATTCTTCTCTTGCCTCTGTAAAGTCTCCATCAAGCTCTAGTGCCTTTTTATACATCCCTTTTGCCTCATCAATATGTTTCATATCTACCAAGAGATTTCCAAAATTATAGTAAGTGATAGGGTTTGCATCATCAAGTGCTAGAGATGCTTCAAGATGCAGTTTGGCAGAGGCATATTCACCTCTTGCTCTGTATACAGATGCCATAGAATTGTGGATAAATTCATTGTTTTTATCTACCTCAAGAGCTTCTTTGTAGTAGTTTAGTGCCTCTTCATTATCATCTATTTGTTGAGAAATATAGCCGAGCTTAAAAAGAGTATCTGAGTTGTTTGGCTCTTTTGCATTGGCTTCTATAAGCAAAGCTAATGCTTTTTGATAATCTTTTTGCTCATAAGCTTCATCTGCTTTTTCTATCAAAGCCTCTGGGTCAAATGGTGAGAATGTTTTAGCAGTTTTTTGCTCGCCTTGGTTTGTGTTGCTTATGTTATCTCTCTTTTCTTCTGGCTCTTGAAGCGTTTGAACATGTTGAAATATTTTAAATGCGAAAAAGCCAGAAGCTAGTAACATTAAGAGTTGTAGTGTTGTCATAAGTATATTTTACCTTTTAAAATAGATTTTTGTTTAGTAGTTCTATAAGCTGTAGCGGGTCAACTTGCTCTGATGCCACTCTAGCACTAAAATGAAGATGTGGACCTGTCACTCTTCCACTCTTTCCTGATAAACCAATAGTCTCGCCTCTCTTTACTTCTTGACCTCTTTTCACATCAAATTTACTCATATGAAAATAACAAGTATAGATGCCATGTCCATGGTCGATGATAACGCTTCCTCCTGAGTAAAACCTATCCTTAACTAAAGCTACTACTCCATCATTACTAGCTACAATCGGAGTTCCAACACTTGCTCTATAGTCAGTTCCACTATGATAACCTTTTAAGGTATCATTATAGATTCTAGCCTTTCCAAACTCGCTAGTTATTTTACTTTGCATTGGGGCTATAAACTCAGAGGTGATGTAGCTTTTTGGGGTTGAAGTATTGTAAACTTTCATAGCCTCTACATACTCTTTTTCTGCTCTTTTTTTATCTTTTTGGCTTAATGTGACTTTTGATTGTTGTACTTTTAATGTCTCTTTTTTGTAAAACCCATCTTTTACTTCTAAGGCTACTGTCTTGCTCATCTCTTTTGCATCTTGCTTATAAAGTAGTTTAATAGTTTTTTTAGATGGCTTTTCATAGTAGCTGATGGGAATAAGGGCGTAATATTTTTTTGCATCTAATGGATGTTCATAAACTTTGTACTCTTTTTTATCTAATATAAGTTTTTCATACAAAATTCCATCTTTTTTTTCAAACTCTAAAAGTGCTGTTTTTCCATTTGCAACACTTTTTTGGGACATCTCTATATGTAAAGAGAAAAGCGTAGAAGCAAAGAGTATAAAAAATATCAGATATCTCATTTATACTCCTTAATGGCTCTTTGCACATCTCTTTTCATATCTTTTTGCTTTAAATCTTCTCTTTTGTCATGAAGCTGTTTACCTTTTGCAATGGCAATTTGAATCTTTACTATATTCCTTGCATTGAAGTAAAGCTGTAGAGGAACTATCGTATAGCCATCTCTCTCTACTGCTTTTCTCATCTTTTCTATCTCTTTTTTATGTAAAAGTAGTTTTCTATTTCCTCTCTCTTCATGAGTATAGTAGTGATGGGTAGTCTCTAGTCTTCCTATATGAGCGTTAAAGAGGTAAGCTTCACCCTTTACAAAACGAATAAAACTATCTTTTAGATTTACTCTATTTGCACGAATGCCTTTTACTTCACTTCCACTAAGAACCAAACCTGCTTCAAATTTCTCTTCTAAAAAGTAATCAAAATAGGCTTTTTTATTTTTTGCTATGGTTTCGCCCATAATTAACTTTCCTTATTCAAATTATTTTAATAACATCTTATCATTTCTTCTTAAAGCTTTAGATTAGGCTTTTTTCTTTTACCCTAAAAAAACTACTTCCACTCCCACTAAAATACCATCCTGCTCTATAATGCTCTTTTAACTCTTTATACTCTTGCATCGCTGGTTTAAAAAGGTCATTTGCCTCATCTATGCTCATACTCTCTAAGATTTCTAATGAACTTTTATTTTTTAGCTCATAAGTCTCAAATCCGTCTAGGGGTGAGTAAAAGTTTTCTCTGTAACTCTTGTAAACTATTGGGGTGCTAATCTCTACTTTTGGAGTATATATCTCAAACTCTAAGATATCTTCTTTAAACTCTTGCACAATTTCGCCAACACCGCTAACATTTGCACTATCATATCCATAAACAAAAAAAGCTACATCAGCACCAACATTAGCACCTATCTTTGCTAGTTCGTTATTGCTAAGTCCAAGATGCAACACTTCATTACACATCTTAAGATAAGTTGCAGCATCACTACTTCCACCGCCAAGTCCTGCAAAAGCTGGAATATTTTTCTCTACTTTTATAGCATAAGTTTGCATTAGTTTTTCTAGTGACTCTGAAGACGTTGCATCCAGTAGAGCTTTATAGGCTTTATATATGGTGTTTTGCTCTATAGTACAAGAAAAATCGCCTATTATTTCAAAAGTATCTTTAGTCTTAGGAGCAAATGAGAGTTCATCATAAAGAGTACCAACTCTCATAAAACGAGAGATAATCTCGTGATAGCTCTCTCTTTTTCCTGTTATTTTTAAAAAAATATTTACTTTTGCATATGCTTTGTAAATCTTCATCTTTTTACTTTTTTAAAATCTTACTAAGAGTGTCTAAGTCAGTTATGTTTTGCTCTTTTGAAGCTGCTATATTTGAGTCTTTTATATCTTCTATAAGTTCATTTCTGATGATATCTACATCTCGTGGAGCGTCAATACCAAGTTTTACCACACCCTTATCTATGGATATAATTTTTATACTTATATTGTCACCAATAATGATTGACTCATCGAGTTTTCTAGCTAATACTAACATGTGTATATCCTGCCTAGTTCATATTTAACACTTTTGTCTGCTACATTTATAACAGATATATTATCGCCATTGTCAAGCCAATAGTATCCATCATTTTGCATCTGTAAATCTTCTAAAGCAAGAACTCTTCCATATTTGAGATTATCACTATCTCCTAGGTAGAAATTTTGAGCAATATTGAGTGATTTTTTAATATCAAGAGGCTTTTCATCTTCATAAACAAACTGTCCCTCATTTAGTCTCTCTAGGGCACTAAGGCTTCCATCAGACACGCCTAATCTCTGGGCTATAATACGTCCAAGTGAGCGGATATACGTGCCCTCTGAGACTGTAGCTTCAAAAGTCACAAAGGGGTGACAATAACTTATAAGCTTTATTTCATAGATACTAGAGTTGATTTTATTAAGACTAAATTCTCTGCCAGCTCTAGCTAGGTCATAAGCTCTCTGCCCATTTATGCGTTTAGCGCTAAAAATAGGTGGCTCATACTCTAAGTCGCCTCTTAATGACTCCACAACTTCTTTAACTCTTGCCTCATCAATCTCATCTATCATGTCAACACTCTCTATCATTTCAGTGTCTAATGAAAGAGACGCAGCACCTAACCAAAGAGTAGCACGATAACTCTTTGGAGTTTTGTTTAAAAACCGAAAGAGTTTAGTATGTGAACCAAAACCGACAAGCAAAACACCTTTTGCAAAAGGGTCAAGTGTTCCTGCAAAACCTGCTTTTTTATTTTTGTATTTTCGTTTTAATTTTGAAAGAAAAAAGTTTGAGCTAGTCCCTGCAGGTTTGTAAGCTACAAAGAGTCTATTCATAGTCTCTCTACAAAAGATGCAAGTATGTCTCTTTTTGTACCTGCAAAATTTATATTTAACTTAAACTCTCGCCCACTTTTTGCCACACCAGCTACTCTGCCCGTTCCAAAGACTTTATGACGAACCAAGTCGCCCTTTTTAAAAACTGTATTTTTCTCTAGCTTTAGTGAACCCTCACAAAGTCCAGATTCATTGAAGAATCTACTCTTTTGTAAGTCACTTCTTCTTCCTTTGTAAAATCTACTTAGTGCATGGGAGAGTGTAAGGGTCTCTTTTGCTCTTGTAAAAGAGACATAACCTAAACGTCTCTCTTCTTCTAAGTCGCTTCCATCGCCCACAAGAGGCAAAAAGCCCTCTTCAAGCCCTATGATAAAGATATGGTCAAACTCTAAACCTTTTGAAGCGTGAATACTCATCATATAGATGCTCTCGCCCTCAACTTGATCTTGTTCACTTTGAAGAGTTAGCTCATTTAAAAACTCATCCAAACCTGATTCTGGAGACTTTTTAACAAAATCACGAAAGAGTCCATAAAACTCGTCCATATTTAAGACTCTCTCAGCCTCATCAACCATCCCTGTATAGATGTTTTTTAACTTAAATGTCTCTTCTAAAATATCTATAAACTCATAAGTTGAGTCTGTAGCGACTCTTGAGACTTCTTCGAGATTTTTTATAAACTCTTTTAGGGTTTTGGAATTTTTCTTTTTTACAAGTGCTTCAAGTTCTTCTATTGAGGCTGTTTTTATGTACTCATAGATGGATGAAGATGCCCTGTGAGCTGCAAGCTCTATCTTTTCTACACTAGCTTTTCCTAAGCCTCTCTTTGGTTTATTTACAACCCTTTTAAAAGAAAAATCATCATGAAAGTTTGTAATAATTCTGATGTAACTTATAAGGTCTTTTATCTCAGCTCTATCATAAAATCTCAATCCTCCAACGAGTTTGTAAGCTATTCTCGCACGGTTGAGTCCCTCTTCTATGGAGCGGCTTAAAACATTTACGCGGTAAAGTATCGCTATATCATTTGGCCTGACACCTGAGTCTAGAAGGTTTTTTATCTTCGCAGCTATCTTTCTTGCCTCTTCATTTTCATCATAAGAGTTAAGTATTGTCACATCCTCGCCACTGCCTCTTGTTGCTATAAGTTTTTTGCCAAGTCTTGAGCGGTTATGCTCTATAAGTGCATTAGCAACTTTGAGTATGGGCTCTTTTGAGCGGTAATTGTTTTCAAGTTTAAAGACAGAAGTACCAAGAAAATCCTCATGAAACTCCATAATATTTCGTATATTTGCACCACGCCAACCATAGATACTTTGATCATCATCTCCAACTACGCAGATATTGTTGTGAGCCGTACAAAGTTTTTGCAGCAGTTTTAATTGTAGCTCATTTGTATCTTGATACTCATCTATCATAATATAGCTATACTTTTGCGATGTAGTTTTCGCTAGATCTGGGTTTTCATCTAAAAGTCTATACGTTAAAGCTATAAGATCATCAAAATCAACTAAGTTATTCTCTTTTAGATAGGACTCATACTCTTCATAAACTTTTGCGATTTGTTGATAGTTGAAAAATTCAGCTTGTTTATAAGCATCATCTGGGGTAAGAAGTGAGTTTTTATACCTTGAAATCTCACTTGCTATTAGTGGAGTTGGTATCTCTGAGTTTATCTTTTTGATGATTCTTTTTTTATCATCTGTATCTATAACTACAAAGTTGTTTTGCCTATTTAACAGATGTATATGAAACTTTAAAAAGAGCAATCCAAACTTATGAAATGTGCAAAGAAGTGGAGGATATGATGCAGCATCGCCTATCATACTCAAAGCTCTCTCTCTCATCTCTTTTGCTGCTTTGTTTGTAAAGGTAAGCGTTAGAGTGTTTGATGCTGGGATGCCCAAGACCTGTATAAGATAAGCAAGGCGAGAAACTATAGTCGTGGTTTTGCCACTTCCTGCTCCTGCGAGTATTAGCACAGGACCCTCAGATTGTTTTACTGCTTGACTCTGAGAATCATTAAGTTTTTCAAATATTTTTTCCATCTGTTTTTGCTCTAATTTATTGTTAATTTAGTTTATTATAACTAAATACTCATAAATTATACAAAACTATTGCAATAATTATAATATTGAGTTATAATTTCAACTATTCATTAAACTTATAGGAATTATTATGTTAAAAGATTTTGCCAAGTTACAGACCTTTTTAATGGTCATAAAAGAGAAGAGTTTCTCTAAGGCATCAGCTAAATTAGGTATATCTCAACCAGCGGTTACTCAACAGATTAAGTTTATAGAAGACTATCTTGATACTAAAATTGTTGAGCGAAAAAAGAATGGCATCTTACTCACTAAAGAGGGTGAAGATCTATATAGGATTGCAACAAAACTTGACAAGGCCATTGTAAATGGTGAAAAAGAGCTTCTTAAGATTATAAATAAAGAGTTCACATTTATCATGGGTAGCTCAAATGCCATAGGCAACTATGTACTTCCAAACTATCTAGGCGAAATCAAAAAACGAATAGATAACGAAGTCTATATGCATGTAGACTTATCATCAAACATTATAGATCAACTTGAAGAGAAAAAGATAGACTTAGCCCTTATAGAATCACCTGTTTTTAGAGATGGCATAATATATAGAGAGTGGGTCCAAGATGAACTTGTTCTTTTTTCAAACCAACCTATCAAAAAACAAGTAAGTTCAGAGGAACTATTTGACTTTGACTGGATTTGTAGAAATGAAGACTCGCACACTAGAAGACTCACTTCTGAGGTTTTTGAAGAGCTGGGCGTTCAGTGTGCAAACTTCAATGTTTTAGCAGTACTTGCCTCTCCTACTTCTATAAAAGAGTCTATCTTAAACGCAGATAAAAATGCATCAAGACCACTTGTTTCCATAATGTCTCGCCATGTCATACAGTCTGAGCTAGATTCAGGAAGGCTTTTTGAAGCTAGGCTTAAAAATTACAAGATAGAGAGAAATTTCTATATAGCTTACTTAAAAGAGAGAAAGCACGATGCTTTTGTAGATAATGTTGTAAACTATCTTTTATCTTTAAACAAAATATAACTACTTTTTCACGAACCTAGAATTTTCTGGGTTTGAGAGAAATGTTGCCATCGAGTCCTCAACTCCTTTTTTATCCACTACTTTTTTAGGTTTTTGTTCTATTTTTTGATTTGACAGATTTATCATCACTGGAGTCTCATCTACTATGATTTGCATAATACTATAGAGTGGTACGCTCACAATGCTTCCAAAATTTTCAGCTCCAAAACCAGCTTCAAATGTCAAGTAATCATCTTTTATATGTGCAGTCTCAAATGTATATCCTGCTAAAAAAAAGAGCGTGAGTGGGCGAAACTCTGAGATTATATCTTGTGGGAGGGCTGGAGAAAACTCAACATCTTCTATCTTACACAGTATTCCAAAATTTTGCTCTTCTTTAAAGAAGTGGATGATGACTTCTTGTGTGTGTTTTTGCATCAGTTGTGCAAACTCTTTGTTGTTTGTAAGACTCTCTAACAAATAGTATCCTTTAAATTATCTAGCGTAATTATATCAAAATCTATCATAGCATTCATAAGTGCTAAACCTGAGTACAAACTTAGCTCATCTACTCTTATATTTTTTAGTATTATTTTTCCCTCATCAAGAAGTCTCTCTCTTGTAGTCCCGCAAAGAAGTGGTGTCTTAGGAGTATACCAAAGTCCATCTCTCAAAAAAGCAACATTTGCGATAGTTGTATCAGTTATAAACGAATTTTTTACTATCAAAACATCATCACATAATCCTCTTTGCGTAAAAAGCTTATCAAGATGCTCTCTTTGGCTTGACTTATAAGCATATGTAATCTCATCATCATAAACAAGTTTTAGACTCTTTATCTCTCTCTTTTTATATTTAAAGAACTCCACACCTAGCTCATTTTCGTCATAAACTATTCTACATCTATAAAGCCCTGAGCTAGGTGGTTTTATATACTCTTTTAAATTTTTAAACTCTTTTGCATCTAGTAAAGACAAAACACTCTCATATCGTTTTTGATGATAATCTAAATGTAAAATATTTCCATCAGCAACTCTGATGGTCTCAAAAAAAGTTTTTTTCATATCTTCACTTATGGTTAGTTTGAAATCTTATTAACTTAAAAATTATAAAATTATATCAAAAACAAAAGAGGCGAAAGATGGCTGATTATTTTAGTGATGGCAAAAAGCTCATAGGCATTGAGTATGACGATATTCCAACTATCAACGACACCATAGATGGCATGAGAGTTCTCTCTAGCGACAAAAGAGCAGAAGATGAAAACGCTATGTTTTTGCTAGAGCCAAACGGAAACATATCTTGCTTTGTTTTTGATGAAATCTTCATAGTTGGAAGAGTAAGCGGTTTTGAAAATCTCGTAGATGCTATAGAGGCATGGAAAAATCAAGAGATATAGAGCTAAGAGAGTATGTGTCTTAGCTGCATTGCGTACCATAAGACAATAAGGTTTAAAAAGAAAATCATCATAGAACTTGCGCGTGAGACTATCTTTTGGATTATAGAACGTTCGTTTTTATGCGTCTTTAGTGCAATCCTCATGTGCACAATCGTAAAAATTGTAATCGCACCAACATAAAAGAGTTTATTGCTCATCATATAACCAAGTTTTGACTCATCAACATCAAGCGTTAAAACTTCTATAAGATTAAAATTAAAAAAGAGGAATGTTCCTGTACTAAGTAAAACTACAAGCCAAAAAGTCTCAAAATATCCATATAGCGGTCCTAGATGCTCATATGTTTGCACTTGTGCCTCTTTTTCTTTTAGCAAGATACCTAAAGCAAAAAGTAGAAGTGCCCCACCTATCCATGCAGTTGCTGCTAATATATGTATATAAAGTACTACATCTACCACACTTTTTTCCTCTTAAATATTTTTATTTTTTAATTATAGTGTAATATATGATGAAAAAAGAGGTCAAAACACAAGCCCCGTTACTTCTCTTATCTTCTCTATCATTGGAAGTGCTACAGCTCTAGCTTTTGAAGCTCCTCTATCTAATATCTCTTTTACCTCATCTTGATGAGCTTCAAAATAAGCTCTTTGCTCTCTAAAGTCTCTAAAATACTCCCATATAACTTCATGCAAGTAGAGTTTAAAATGACCATGTCCCTCGCCACCTCTTTTATATCTCTCTTGAAGAGCCACTAACTCATCACCTTGTAAAAAGAGTTTTGCCATATTATAAACATTACAGCCCTCAAACTCTTTTGGTTCTTCTAGTGCTACATTCTCGGTCACTATCTTTTTTATGGTCTTCATCTGCTCTTTTTCTTGCCCAAAAATATTTACAACATTGTTATAACTCTTTGACATCTTTTGTCCATCAATGCCTGGGACTGTTTGTATCTCCTCTTGAATGCGAAACTCTGGTATGGTAAAGATATCTCCATAAGCGTTGTTAAATTTTATAGCTATATCTCTTGCTATCTCAACATGTTGGATCTGGTCCTTTCCAACCGGAACAACATCTGCCCCAAAGATTAAGATATCAGCAGCCATTAAAACAGGATAAGAAAAAAGAGAGTGATTTGCAGCTATGCCTTTTGCAGTTTTATCTTTATAACTATGTGCGCGCTCTAGTAGTCCCATAGGAGTAAAAGATGATAAAATCCAGTAAAGCTCTAGTACCTCTTTTACATCAGACTGTATCCAAAATGTTGATTTGTTTGGGTCAATGCCAAGAGCTAAAAAGTCAGTTGCACATTGCATAGTAAGTTTTGCCAGCCTATCTCCATCTCTAACACTAGTCATTGCATGATAGTTTGCTATAAAAGCAAAAGTTTCACTTGACGCTTGTGCATCTACCATCTGCTTTATGGAACCAAAATAGTTACCTATATGCAAATCTCCTGAGGGTTGAATTCCTGTAAATACTCTCATCTTCTAAAATCCTAAATTTTTTACATTATTATAGCAGTCTCAGCTTTATTTGGCTATTATTTTCACATATATAAGGTTGCCAATGGCTACAAAATAAAGGATATATGATGAATGTACAGATTCGTTCAAAAGATGTGAAACTAAATGAAAATAACAAAGCTCTTATTGAGTCAGCGATTGAGGGATTTTCTAAATATTCACTTGATATTACAAGTACAAATGTTATGGTTAAAACTGAAAAAAAAGGAATTTCTGTAGAGTTTGATATCCGCATAGCTCATAATGAACCAGTTATTATAAACCAGCGAGATGAGGATTTAGAGACAGCTATAGACTTGGCATCTGAGAGGGCTTCAAAAGCACTTCGCCGTCTCCACACGAAGATAGTAGATCACAGTAAAATGTCTATAAAAGACTTAGAACCACTAGATTCATAAACAGTAAAAGTGTTGAAGTATTTACTTTTACTTTTTTTAACTTTAAGTCTTGGTGCGGATAATAACTACTCCCTTAGAATAGCGCATGGTAAAGTTACAGATAGCGACTTTGGGCAGGCATTGTGTTTAGATATACAATCTTTTGAACACGATTTAAGAGTCACTTCTTTAGATGTTGGGTATCTTTTAAAAAAAGATGCTTTTGATCTGCCACTTGATTTTTATCTAAAGGGTGGTCTGGCTTATTTTGATGAGGCTTCCACGCAGAGTGATGTTTATGAGGGAACTATCTATATAAAAGTTTACTACAACATCGACTTTTGGCAAAACAGAGTTAGACTCGGTTTTGGAGATGGCATATCATACACAAGCTCTCTTCTTTACTTTGAAAAAGTAGAAGCAATAGAAAAAAATGATTACAATTCAAAATTTTTAAACTATATAGACTTTAGTGTGGATTTTGATATTGGAAAACTTTTTAGATATGAGGCACTAAGAGAGACCTATCTAGGTTTTGCCATAAAGCACCGCTCAGGTATTTTTGGTCTTATCAACAGTGTTAAACACGGTGGCTCAAACTACTATGTTTTAAGCTTAGAAAAAAACTTTTAAATCTAGCTCTAATTTCGTGCTTTACTACACTTTTTTTACATTCTTAGACTCTTTGTCTACCACAGTGAAAACACTGATGGAAAAAGTCTTTCATATGGCTTATGCCAAAGGCACTATTTTTCTCCTTTTTTCTTCGCTTTAAAAAGTAGTGGTGTTCCACTGAAGTTAAAAGCCTCTCTAAGTTTGTTTGTTAAGTATCTTCTATACGTAAAGTGGAGTCCACTTGGTTTGTTCATGATGATGGCAATCTTTGGTGGTCTTGTCTCATACTGAGTCGCATAGTAGATGCGGATAACCTGACCGCTTACGCTTGGCAAGGTATGGCGTCTTAGAGCTTTTTCTATAACTTCGTTTATCTTTGATGTTGGTATTCTTTGAGAGTAGTTTTCATTTATCTCTAAAATCATATCGTGAAGCTTATCTACCCTCTGGTGTGACTTTGCAGAGAGTGTGATAATGGGTGCGTAAGCTAAAAACTTAAATCTGTCTCTTACTTCTCTTATGATTTTATCATGCTCATCTCTTTTTGAAATATCCCACTTGTTTAAAACTATGATAGATGCAAGTCTATTGCTATCAACAAGTCCTGCAATTTTTTCATCTAAATCTAAAAAAGGTTCGCTTGCATCTAAGACTATAAGAGCCATATTTGCATTTTCTAGCATCTCAGTAGTTCTCATCAAAGCGTACTTCTCAATACCTAAAATCTTACCTCTTCTTCTAAGACCTGCAGTATCTACAAAAGTGAGTTGCTTGCCCTTGTAGTCTATAGTCTCATCAATTGGATCTATTGTAGTTCCAGCTACACTGCTTACAACTGAGCGCTCTTCACCTAAAAGTGCATTTAGCAGTGAGCTTTTTCCAACATTTGTTCGCCCAATAATGGCTATCTTGATATGATCTTCGTCATCCTCATCATGCTCTTTTATAAGGTCATTGTTTGCAAAAACAGAATCATCTTCTACCTCTTCTTCATCCCAGTAGATGTAGTCATCATCATCTTGATCAGAAAATGAGTGCTGTGAGAAAAACTCTTCATCATCAATGGCTTCCTCTTTAACAATCCTTACATCGTCCTCTGCATCTTCTTCTTTTACGATATCGCTATCAGGAACACAAGAAGCTATCCACTCTAAAAGCTCTACTGTTCCTCTATTGTGTGAAACTGAGATGCCAAAGATAGCATCGGTTCCAAACTCATAAAAGTCCCAAAGATTATCTTTCATCTTGTCATTGTCTATCTTATTTACAACTAGGGCTACATCTTTTCCTAAGTTTTGAAGTTCATAAAAGAGTTTTTTATCCTCTTCTTCTGGGATACTCTTTCCATCTACTACATAGAGAATGATATCAGCCATATAAGCTGCTTTTAGTGACATCTCTTTTATCTTGTCAAAAAGTTCGCATCCTTTGTCAAGTCCGCCTGTATCTAAAAGTTCTACTTGTTTGTTTATGATGATGGCATTTCTTCTTTTTATATCTCTGGTAGTTCCAGCAAGGTCAGAGGTAATAGCATCTCTTTTTTTTACTAAGCGATTAAAAAGTGAGCTTTTTCCAACATTTGGACGACCGATAATTGCGATTTTTTTCATGAGTTTTGTGCCTTATGGGTGAAGGAAGATAAATTTATGAAATTATATCCAAAATACGGTTTTTTCGTCATCCTGAACAAACAAACTGTCATCCTGAACAAACAAACTGTCATCCTGAACTTGATTCAGGATCTCTTTGAGACCTCTTTTGACAATCTAAACGAGATGCCACATCAAATGTAAAATGACGATGATGTTTGTTCAGGACCTCAAGAGCTAAAAAATTTTCATTAGTTAGTTGGAAACTCTTTTTCTAAACCCTCAAGAGCATTTTTAGCTTGAAATTGTTGCCACAAAGCTTCATCATTTTTAAAGCTAGTCTTAACTGCTTTTTTTACTTCATTATTTACTGCAGCTTCACCAACTGTTACTAACATATATATAGCACCTGATGGAGCAATCCACATGCCAGCTTGCTTCGAGCCTTGCAGATCAACTTTTGCAACTTGTTTTGATACAGCAGTGTTTACTTGGTCAACCACCTCGGCACTTCCCACACCTGTAGCACGAGTAAACGTCTCTACTTTGTCTTTAACCTGAACTTGTATCTGTTGAGCTAAGTCTGAACGACCATTTGCAAGAGCAACTCTTCTCATATGACCCATACCAGCTGCACTCTTCTCTGAGATACCAACACCAGCGTAAGCACCCTCAACTACAGGAACACATGCCCATGCTGGAGCTAGAGTATTTTCTATTATGCAACCCTCGTCTTCAAGAACCTTTGGCGAAGCACCACATCCTGTGATAGTTGCAGTGACTAAACCTGCTAGTACGATTGACGATAAAGTTTTGATCATACGATCTCCTTTTTAAAATATGAAAATATTATACTACTATTAATCTTAAACAATATTTATCAATTTTTATGTTTATTTTGTATAATGTTGACATGAAATACTACTCTTATGATAGCTTTAAAACAGATACAAACAGACTTCTCTTAGAGATAAAAGAGTTTGAGCCAGAGGCCTTAGTTGGGATTGCAAGGGGTGGTCTCACTCTCTCTCACGCCGTAGTAGAAGGTCTTAATGTTCGAAATATACAAACGCTAAGCACCCAGCTTTATGACAAAACACAAAAAAGAGAAGCACTTTGTATAAAAGGCTTTTGTGAATTTGAAAATATACAAAGGGTTTTAGTTATAGATGATATAGCAGATAGTGGAGATACACTCAAAGCCATTATAAAGATGCTTCGCACAAAGCATCCAAAAGTAGAGTTTAAAACAGCTACACTTTTTTACAAAAAAACCTCAGTTTACAAGCCTGACTTTTGGATAAATGAAGCGGATGATTGGATAGACTTTTTTTGGGAGAGAGACTTCAAGTCCAATTGAGCTCAAGAGAGAGCAGTCTGGGCTGTAAACTTTAATGTCCACTATGCTCTTTAGTAAAGTCTGTCTCATAGATATAAGCAGATATATCTCTTAGAGCATCTAGCTCATAACTAAGATTTGGCATAAGTTCATACTTTTGTATAGCATCAAGCATGATAGAAGTCTCCTCTTTTGGCTCTTTTACCCATGTTGACATATACTCTACAAAATCTTCTTTTTTAGAAAATGCACTAAGATATTTCTCTCTTATTTCTATTATCGAAGGTGCAGATATCGCCTTGGTTTCATGATGGCAAGTCACGCAGTTGCCATGAAATAAGAGCGAGCCATAGTCATTTGCATATAAACTTAGGCAAAAAACAGGAGCTAATAAGATTTTTTTGATGCTCTATCCTTTTAAGACTTTGCTTTTTTTATCATCTCATAAGCTTGGTTTATCTCTTGAGTTTTTGCAGTTGCTTCTTGCATATACTTCTCACTCTTTCCTTGAGACTTAATGATATCAGGATGATACTCACGAACAAGCTTTCTATATGCTTTTTTAATAGTAATCATATCATCGCTATCTTTTACGCCGAGTAATTTATAAGCATCAGAAATATTTACCTTTGGTTGGATGTTTTTCATCATCTTCTCAAACTGATCATATATAGCGTGATAAGCATCAGGATTAAATTCAAAGGCACTTGCAATCGTTTGAAGAACTAAGTCCTCACTAGCAGAGACTTCACCATCAACAAAGGCTAACTGAATTAAAAAACCCATAAATTGTTGCTGTTTTGACTTGTCTGTTTTGATGGCTTGACCTAATCTTTGAGCTATCTCAGAAGTGTTATGAGTTTGATCTTTTTCATCGTTAAATATCTCTTTTAAGATGCTCTTAGTCTTACTAGGTTCTGGAAAAACATTTGAGATATCATCAAACATATTGCCAACTAACTCAGCTTCAAGTGCGTCCACTCTTCCATCAGCCTTTGCAACCTTTGCAACAAGAGCTACAAAAAGCCCCAAGTCACTCTTTGCCAGGGCTTCTTTTGTGATGGAGAAATTTTTAAAAGCCTCTTGTGAATACGCAGTATATTGTGAATAACTCTTAAAAATCCAGTAGAAAAATCCGCCAATAAGTATTAGTAGTATTAAATTGCCCATAAATTTCCTTCTTTAATCTCGCAATTATACGAAATAGAAGTTAATAACTTACTTTGGCATAAAAACAGACTTGTTTGTTTTTGTAAAAAAATTTCGTTTTGTGCGTAAAATAAGTAAAGACATTGGTATAATGCGACCTATGAATAGAATTAAAAGTTTAAATAAGGGCGTAAAATATATGCTCATAGCATCCTTTAGTTTTGCTATTATGGGTGCTTTTGTAAAACTAGCATCAGAACATATGTCATCGCTTGAAGTTGTCTTTTTTAGAAATCTCTTTGGTGTAGCCCTCATCGGCTATACAGTCTATAAAAACCCCATGAAACAAATTGGCGGAAAGCCTTTTTTACTCTTTTTTCGTGGTTTTATGGGTTTTTCTGCACTTCTTGCTTACTTTTACAACATCGCAAACATTCCGCTAGGCGATGCTGTAACCTACTCTAAGACCGCACCTATCTTTACCGCCATCTTTGCTTGGGCATTTTTGAGTGAAAAACTCTCTTTGTCTGCTTGGATAGCTGTCTTTTTAGGTTTTTGTGGGATTGTACTCATCGCTCAGCCTGGTGCTATTGGCTTTACAAAGTATGACATATTAGGTATCTTTAGCGGAGTGGGAGCAGCTCTAGCATACACTTCTGTTAGAGAGCTTAGAAAGTACTACGACACAAGGGCTATAGTGCTCTCTTTTACACTAGTTGGAACTATCGGACCAATACTCCTTTTTGTTATCTCAGAGTTTATACATCTGCCATCGCTTGACTTTATGCTAGGTGAATTTGTGATGCCAAGTGGCGTAGTTTGGCTCTATGTTATCGGTCTTGGTGTTCTTGGAACTCTTTCACAATACTTTATGACAAAAGCGTATGGAGAAACAAAAGCTGGGATAGTTGGAGCTGTGAGCTACACAAATATAGTCTTTGCTATCTTTGTAGGAATGCTTCTAGGCGATGCTTTTCCATCTTTTTTAACATCAGCTGGCATCCTACTTGTTGTTATTGCTGGGATTATGGTGGCTAGAGATAAATAACTAATATGATATAATCCTCTCAAATTTTTAAACCCTGTTTTAAGGTAGATAGATGCTATTACTAAGTGGACCTTGTGTCATAGAGAGTGAAGAGAATATTTTTAAAATCGCTAAATCTTTGGAGAAATACCATAAAGATAAGGAGATAGAGTTCTTTTTTAAGGCGAGTTTTGACAAAGCCAATAGAACTTCACTAGAGAGTTTTCGTGGGCTTGGAATGGATGAGGGGCTTAGGATTTTGCAAAAGGTCAAAGAGGATTTTGGTTATAAAATAGTGACCGATGTACATGAGTCAGTTCAAGTTCCAATAGTTGCCGAAGTGGTAGATATGTTACAGATTCCTGCATTTTTGTGCAGACAGACAGATTTACTGGTAGCTTGTGCAAAAACTAATGCTAAGATAAACATCAAAAAAGGTCAATTTTTAAGTGGAGATGCGATGATATATCCGCTTCTAAAAGTCCTACAAACTAGACTCTGCAAAGATGCTAGTTATGAAAATGCTAAAAAACATGGTGTCTATCTTTGTGAGAGAGGAAACTCTTTTGGATATGGAAATATGGTGGTTGATATGCGAAACTTAGTCACCATGAGAGAGTTTGCACCAGTTATCTTTGATGCTACTCACTCAGTTCAGATGCCAACAGCAGTAGGCGGAAAAACAGGCGGAGATAGCTCCTTTGTTCCATACTTAGCAAAAGCAGCTGCGGCTGTTGGAGTTGATGGCTTTTTTATGGAGACACACTTTGACCCTAGCATCGCTCTTAGTGATGGGCCAAATATGATAAAATTAGACGAGTTAGAAAATCTAATAAAAACAATCAAGAAAATTAGAGAGATTTAAAACTTCTCGTTCCTAGCATCCTGAGATTGTGAAATAACTCGGAAGCGAGGCTAAAGCCTCGCTTCCGGAAGGCGTGACAAACTGCTCTCATTCCACACTCTCAGCAGAGGTACAACGAGGGAACTCTTTCTTGAAACCCCGAATTTATTCGGGGCTTTAGGCTGTTAAGATGCACTGTCCTCGAAACATCGTGGAGAATGCCATTGGTTAGCATTCCTAAAATTAGAAGTTCCAAAATAATAGTAAATATAAATATAAGGAAAAACAGATGAAGTTGATCGAAGGTAAATTAAAAGTAGTAAACGATAAAAAAATTGCCATAGTTAGTACAAGATGGAACCACTTTATAGTTGATAGGCTAGTTGAGGGTGCAAAAGATGCATTTGCTCGTCATGGCGGAGATGATAGCGACCTTACTCATGTATTAGTCCCAGGTGCATTTGAGCTTCCTATGATAGTTGATCAACTTTTAGCATCGGGCAAATACGATGCAGTTTGTGCTTTGGGTGCAGTTATCCGTGGAGCAACTCCGCACTTTGATTATGTCTCAGCTGAGGCTACAAAAGGCATCGCAACTATGAGTTTAAAGTACCAAAAACCAGTATCTTTTGGACTTTTAACTACTGACACAATAGAGCAAGCGATTGAACGCGCTGGAACAAAAGCAGGAAACAAAGGCTTTGAGGCTATGACTACGGTTATCGAGATGATTGACCTTTACGAGTCACTATAATGGCTACTCGTCATCACGCTAGAATGGCAGTTGTAAGTCTACTCTATGCTTACGATCTAGGAAATGGAAGCATTGCTGAGCACTCAGATGAGATACTTGAAGAAAAAAAGATTCGTAACAAACAAAGGGACTTTGCATTAGGTCTTTTTGATGGAGTTATGCAAAATCTTGGGGCTTGTGATGCGGCCATTATCAAGCACTTAAAAGATTGGGATTTTGAGAGATTAGGATCCATTGAGAGGGCTACTCTTAGACTTGCAACTTATGAGATTTTATTTGGTGAGCTTGATTCTGCTGTAGTCATCAACGAAGCTGTTGAGATTACAAAAGCATTTGGAACTGAGCAATCTCCTAAGTTTATAAATGGTGTCTTAGATGCCATCTCAAAAGATAAAGAAGTTGCATAGACTATGAAAAGACTAAGCAAAGAAGAAGCACTAGACTTAATCAAAAACGCTGACTTAAAAGAGCTCGGTATCATGGCATCAAAAAGAAAAAAAGAGTTGCATCCAAAAGGTGTGACAACTTTTGTAGTCGATAGAAATATAAACTATACAAATATTTGTTGGGTTGATTGCAAATTTTGTGCTTTTTATAGACATGAAAAAGACGGAGATGCTTATGTTTTAACATTTGATGAGATAGATGAAAAGATAGATGAACTACAAGAGATTGGTGGGACTCAAATCCTCTTTCAAGGCGGTGTACATCCAAAACTAAAGATAGAGTGGTATGAAGATTTAGTTGAACACATCCATACTAAATATCCACAAATCACTATTCATGGTTTTTCATCCATCGAGATAGATTTTATAGCAAAGGTCTCTCGCATAAGCGTTGAAGAAGTGTTACAAAGACTAAAAGACAAGGGTTTGGCATCTATTCCTGGAGCTGGAGCTGAGATACTCAGTGACAAGGTTCGTGATATCATCGCACCAAAGAAGATAGACTCAGAGGTTTGGATAGATATCCATAGAAAAGCTCACAAACTTGGTATCATGAGTACAGCTACTATGATGTATGGAACTGTTGAGAGTGATGAGGATATCATTGAGCATTTTGATATGATAAGACGACTTCAAGATGAGACGGGTGGATTCCGTGCTTTTATCATGTGGAGTTTTCAAGGACAAAACACTGAACTACTGCGACTCATTCCAGATATGGACAAACCATCTTCAAACAGATATTTAAGACTCTTAGCAGTTGCAAGACTATACTTAGATAATGTACCAAACATCCAGAGTTCTTGGGTAACTCAAGGTGCATATATCGGTCAAATGGCACTTCGATATGGAGCAAATGACTTAGGCTCAACTATGATGGAAGAAAACGTTGTAAGCAGTGCAGGAGCGGCTTACTCGATGGCAAAAGGGCAGATGGTAGATCTTATAAGAGATATAGGTGAGATTCCAGCTATAAGAAATACAGCTTATGAAACGCTAGAGAGGTTTGCTTAAGCAATATCTCGCCCTTGCTCTAAAGCTTTGGAATATTTACTGGGTTCTACCCAGAAAATAGGAGAATATAATAAAATGATAAAAAAGATTTTTTTTACTTTACTAATGATGGGACAAATAATAATGGCAGCGACAATACAATATATAGAGACACAAGACTTTAAAGTCCCAATAATTTTTGAAGAGGATAGAAGGCTTCCTTTAGTTAGCATGCAGTTTATCTTCGAAAATAGTGGAAGCATAACAGACACTAAAAAGGCAGGTCTTGCAAAGTTTAGTGCAAAAATACTTGGAGAGGGCACAAAAGAGCTTGGTTCATCTGCTTTTGCAGAGTCACTAGAGAGCAAGGCTATACATATCTCATCACATGCTGGAACTGAGACTTTTGTGATGGAGCTTGGTTGTTTAAAAGAGGAGTTTGATACTGGGCTTAAAAAGCTTCAAGCACTTTTAAGTGATCCAAACATAAGCGAAGATGCACTTAAAAAGGTCAAAACCACAACTCTAGGTTCACTAAGCTCTAAGCAAAACAACTTTGACTATGTAGCTTCAAATGAACTAAAGAGACTTTTGTTTAAAGATACTCCACTTGCAAATCCATCATCTGGAACCTTAGAGAGTGTAGAGAGCATTGAGCTTGAAGATGTAAAGAGTTTTATCAAAGAGCATCTAGTTAGCTCAAGACTTATAGTTGCAATTGGTGGCGATGTAGATATAGAAAAAGCAAAAAAAGAGATACAAAAGATAATAGCTTCAATGCCAAAGGGAGAGTTAAAAAAACTTGCTCACTATGAGGTAAATAAAAAAGTAGAAGAGAGTATCCTAAAAAGAGAGACTGAGCAGGCTTATATGTATTTTGGCTCGCCTTATAATATAGACTATGATTCTGCGGATTATTACAAAGCTAAAGTAGCTACTTTTATACTTGGGACTGGTGGTTTTGGATCACGTCTGATGGAAGAGATAAGAGTAAAGCAAGGCTTGGCTTATTCTGCTTATGCAAGACTGAGTGTTAGCAAATCAAGTAGCTATATGAGCGGTTATTTACAAACAAAACTAGATTCACTAGAAGTTGCACAAAATAGTGTTAAAGAAGTTATTGCAGAGTTTGTAAAAAATGGTGTAACAGAAGATGAGCTAGAACAGACTAAAAAGTTTTTACTAGGAAGTGAACCCCTTAGAGCTGAGACAATGAGCCAAAGACTAAACCGTACATTTATGGAGTTTTATAAAGGTCAAGAACTCGGACATTCACAAAAAGAGCTAGAGCTTATAAAAAAGCTAAAACTCAAAGATTTAAATGAGTTTATCAAAAACCACAAAGAGATTTTAAACCTGAGTTTTGCCATAGTTACCAAATGATGCTAAATTTTCATTAGCATTATATGACACTATGCAATATTTTTGCGTGAGATTTATAAAACAAGGTAGCATTAGGTACTTAAGGATATAAGATGAATCTCACAAAAGATATAGAAGTAAAGTTTAAAAAGCTCGGTGTCAACTCTTGGTGCGAACTCGCTTTAAATATTCCTCACTCTTATGAAGATTTAACACTACACTCTCAGATAGAGATAGCAAAACCACAACTTATAGATGCCACAGTTGAGTCAGTTTTTCGCTCTGCAAACTCCATCCAGATAACTTTTTTTGCACACAACTTTGGTCACACAATAGGCGGTGTTTTATTTCGTCCAAAACCATATATGCTACATCAGTTTAAAGTAGGAGAAAGAGACTACTTTTATGGAGTTATAAACTGTAATGCTGGACTTTGCAGTATGGCAATGCCAAGAAAAACTGCAAATATTGGTGCCATAACTCCAAAGTATAAATCAGCCTTAAGAAGTGATGTGATGCTTCGCCTCATTCAAAATAACCTCACATTAGAGACTCTTGTAAATGAGGGCTTAAAAGAAGCAATCGCAAAAGAAATTTTATCTTTGCACTTTCCTAAAACCCTTTTAAACCTAAAAGAGCTAGATATAAAAACTCTAGATGCACTAAAGTATTTAGAACTTTTTTGCTATATGAAGAGACTCTCTAAAAAGAGAAGATACTTTAAGCCTTTAGTGAGTGTAGAGTCTGAGTTTAAGTCGTGGGCTTCAACGCTTCCCTTTACTCTAACAAATGAGCAGACACAAACAATAGAAGATATTCAAAAAGACTTTGCAAAAGATGTAGCTTCAAAGCGAATGATAGTTGGAGATGTTGGAAGTGGTAAGACTATGGTTATCCTTGCATCTGCTTTTATGATGTTACCTCATCGCTCAATTTTGATGGCACCAACTACTATTTTGGCAAACCAACTCTATGAAGAAGCACAAAAATATCTTCCAAAGGTAAAGTCTACTTTAGTTACAAACAAATCTAAAAAACTAGATTTATCTAAGTATGATTTTATCATAGGAACCCATGCCCTACTACACAGAGAACTCCCAGATGCTGCTTTAGTTATGGTTGATGAACAACATCGTTTTGGAACTGCTCAAAGAAACTTGCTAGAGAAAGTCATAAGCGAGGGAGAGTTAAAACCTCATTTTTTACAATTTAGCGCTACCCCCATTCCTAGAACTCAAGCCATGATAGAGACAGCTCACATAGATGTAAGTCTCATCACAACTACTCCATTTACAAAAAATATCTCAAGCAGAGTTATACATAAGAGTGACTTTAAAGAGTTACTTGCCCATATAAAAGAGGAGATAAGCAAAAACAATCAAGTGCTCTTAGTCTATCCTCTAGTTGAGCAAAGTGAGGTTTTAGAGTATCAAAGTATAGAAGAAGCAAGAGGCTATTGGGAGAAAAATTTCAAAAATGTCTATGTAACCCATGGCAAAGACAAACAAAAAGAGGAAGTTTTACTAGACTTTAGAGCCAGAGGCGACATCCTTATAGCTACAACTGTTGTAGAGGTTGGCATCTCTCTTCCACGACTAAGCACTGTGGTTATTGTTGGTGCTGAGAGATTGGGGCTTTCAACTCTGCATCAGCTAAGAGGAAGAGTGAGTAGAACTGGACTTCAAGGTTATTGCTATCTCTATACGAACCAAAAGAGCTCTGATAGATTAGAGAGATTTGTAGAGACTACTAGTGGTTTTGATATTGCAAATCTTGATTTGAAGTTTAGAAAAGGTGGAGATTTGCTAAAGGGTGCAACTCAGAGTGGAAGTCAGTTTAAGTGGATTGATTTGGCAGAAGATGAAGAGATAGTTAAGTGTGTAAAAGAGGATTTAAAATAAAACTTCGGAAGCGATGCTTTTAGGAATGCTAACCAATGGCATTATCCACGATGAGCTTCGCCCTGTGTGGCTTTAAAAGCCTATCTGCGAGGTTAAAACCTCGCTTCCAAGCAGATGAAAAGGGCTTAATACAAGCCGAATTTACCGTCATTTCTTTTATATAGAACACGAGTTTTATCTTCATTGTCTAAAAATATTTCAAACATTTTACCACTGTCTTTTAGGTCGTTTAAAACATCTTCAACTTCACGAGGTTTGTAGAGGTCTAATTCTACTGGAATAATCTCATCTTCATTAGCTACTGCTTGAGCCTTTACATCTACATTCTCTGATTTCATTTCGTTAATGCCAGTCTGACGATGAGTCACCTCTTTGTCGTGGATACGACGAAGAGCTTTTTGTGCTCTTGCTATTGCGAGGTCAACAGCAGCGTAGAGATCACCATCGCTTTGTTTGATAACAACAGAGTTTTTGTGTGCAAGATTTATAACAAACTCAACTACAGAGTGTTCTTTACCCTTTTTGGTTTGGGTAGATACTACAACGTTTACAGCGATAATATCCATCTTGTACTTAGACAATGTCTCAATAGAAGTGTTTATATGAGCTTTGATAGGCTCAGTTAGTTCTAAATGTCTTCCCGTAAGAGAAATATTCATTTATAGTCCTTTAAAAATTAATTTTGGAATTATAGCATTAAAACTTTATTATACCTATAATTTTTGAATGCTTCTTCTGAAATAACGGATGGGTTCAGTTCCCTCATTGGTTGTTACTGTTATATCCATTAGTACTGAGCCGTTTTGTTCGTCTGTCTGTATGGTTGTAAAATAATCATTGTCTCCACCACAAGTAAGCCCTTTATAAACATATTTTAGAGTAACATTAATATCATATATTCCATCTAAAGTGTATGGCGCAATCGTTGTACATGAGCCATTTTGCGCAATCTCTAAAAGTGCCAACTCTGCTGCACTCTTGGAATACAAAACAGCTTGTTCATAGAGATAAATATCAGTTGTTCTTTTAGCAGTTTGTGTAGTTAAAGATAGAGAGAGAGCCATAATAGTTGAGATGATAACTATTACAATAATGGCCATCATCATAGCAAAACCAGAACGATACTGTACTTTTTTTCTATTTAAAATATAGTTTTTTCTTTGCATATAGAGTAACCTCCATCTGTAATATTACCATCTACACATACTTGTATCTTAACAACAGAGCCGATGGCTTTAAATCTAAATGTGCTTACATTTTGCATAATCAACGCTCTTTTAGTATTGGCACCAATATAACTCTCTCCTTGCCATGGCTGATAGTCATAATGCAGGGTTAAGTTACCATCAGCTGAGTGAACCACAGCATAAGCTGTCCAGGCTAGTTGATAGTACTCATATACATCAATCCCCACAAAATCGTTAGCATTTCCATTATCTCCACGAACAGGAACAAACTCATCAATACTACCAGCTCTAATGGGATGCATTACAGAATTTTGATCTGTTATAGCTCCACCCCAACCATATCCATTTATATCACTATCAGAGCCTACGAAATACAAAGCCGCATCATTAATAGTAGAATCATTATAAGAGAGTGATTCAATCTGTGCATTTAGTGCTGTTGTGTTTGTCTCTGGAGACTTCAAAAGAGTAGCTGTTGAAGCATTTAAGTCTATAATACCGCTCCATAGTGGCCATTTGTTACCACGAAAACCCTCTATATCACTCGCTACCCACTCTAAAACTCTAGCGTTATCTCCATAAGTAGAGCTTGGGAGTGCTTGAAAGTTTAGAGCATTTTCTCTGGCAATTATAGAGTCTTTAATGCGATACTGTAACCTTGAAGCGATAGTCTCTACTGCCGCAGCGCTTTGGGATTGTAGGGCATTGTTGGTTTTTGAGAGTATAAAATTATTATAAGCTTGTGCTAAAAACTCTACACCAAACTTAGCCAAAATTCCCATTATCACTATCACAAAGATGAGTTCTATCATTGTAAATGCAAAACGATTTTTCACTAAAAGGTCCTCTTATAGTAGTCTATTTCGCCGATGTTAGCACTCTGCATTCTAAGTCTAGTTACTAAGTTTCCAGCCGTATCTGTTACATTGATTTCAATAAATTTAATATTGTCTGCTTGTACGATATCTAGAGAGCTATTATAATCGTTTTTATATCCACTTGTTTGCGGATTAGGGTTAAGAAATATTGGCTTACTTATATGCTCAGCATTATTTAGATTTGGATAGGTGTTGCTTAAAGTATTTGCTGGAGAAACAACTGTAATTAAATCATCTACACATCTTCTATGCAGAGGCTGGGCTATATGTCCAGGTCTAAGCCTGTTTGTTGGACTACTGCTATTGTTTTCGCAAGTAGAGCCAATGTCGATAACTCTTGAGAGATTACTTACAGCATTATCAGCCATGGAGTTTGCATCCCAGTACCCCGCAGACGCACCCATAAGTTCAGCAGAAGCTGCAAAGATAGCTTCTTGAACCATACTATCTTCCATGCTTTTATTGTTGACTTGAATCATCATCGGCAGAGAGACGACAGATATAGAAATAATTACAATAGCAAAAATTAATTCTATTAGTGTAAAAGCTCCTCTATTTGGTTGCTTTGTTCTCTTTACCACATGCTTCTCCTATTCGTATTGGTCGCATTATGATCATTTGTAGTTGTGTCTGTTTCATGCTTACCACTCCACTCGCTACTTGCTTTGGAAAATTCTACAGGGAATTGATTCGTTGTAGCACCTGCATCATGTTCATTATGTATTAACCAGCTTGAAGCATTATTTTCCATTGTTGTTTTGTATGGATAACCTTGGTCTTCAGTATAGGTCATATCAACTGTAGTAACTGAATTTATACCTGTTTGCCCTGTAGGATTAACTCTTCCTAAAGCATTTTTTTCTACAACATTACCTATAACACCGTGATTAGTATCATGTTGTGAATTTACAAACCATCTTAGATCATTTGTGTTTCTGGAGTTTAAACCATTTGGAAGAAGTAATTTATCGCAACTTACACCATTTGCATCTGTACCAAAACAATAGGCTTCAAAGTATATTAAAGCACTACCACTATTATCTGTATATCTCTGTCTTGGTGCGTGAGTGCGGCCATATATAAATGTGGCTTTATTTGCTGCTGTATTTGTACCAGTAATATCTTTTGTGGTACCTGAAGCACTATATTGTGAGATAGCAGTTAAGTTGGTGTCTCCCCCTTCTATAACAAATGGATTTATGGTTTTATTTACTTCTCTATTAAAATTAAAAGATAGGTTTGAATCATTGCTTAAAATATTTTTGACACCATTGACAAAATCAAGATTTAGTCCTAAATCAAGTTCATTTTTATTTGGAGTCATTCCTATCACTGTAGGTAGTGTTATACTGACATTCACAGGATTTTCCCAAGAATCTTTGTCGAAATTTTGTGTTGTAGCGTTTAGTGCATTTTGCGCAGTAAGAACAACAGAATAAGGAGCTGATATATTAAGATCATCAGATATATATGTAAATGTAGAGCCACTATTATTGTGCAACTCCACTCCACTTAAAGCAAAATGACTCGGTATAAAAGTAGCATTTATATCTCCGCAAACCCAAGCACCTTGTGAATCACAACTCTCTATGGTATCTCCATTGTCTATATCATACTTTGCCCATGTTTTATCTATCATCTTAATGTTTACCCTTCCAACATCTGTAAAGTTTATACCAACGACATTATTAGCACTTCCATCTACTATGTTAAAGGAAGTGCTTGTATAGTTAAGTGACCCATTTAGCACTGCTGTTCCATCGCTTCCATCTGGCATATATAGTATTTTTTTCAAAGCTATAGAGCTACTATCCACATTTGCAACATTGTACTCACTACTTGGCATATTATTTCCATACTGAGCAGCAATAAGAGAGAAATTATAGTTTTTAGCAGAGGTTAAAAGTTCTATGTGCTCACCTGCAGGAGCACTAAGCTCAAACCTATCTGGACGGATAGCAAATCCATCTATCGAACAAGCAAATTTAGGGTCATTGGCAGTGCCATAGTTGACTCTAAATAGAGCTGATTTTGTAGCTTTTATGTAGTTAAATTGCTCTACTACATAACTCCCGTTAAATGTTATATCTTTAGTAGCAGAGATAGGCACAGCATTTTCACATTTTGCTTGCTTGCAAATTTCACTATTTCCACAAGAACCATCATAAGGATTTTCTATAAGAGAGACACTGACATTTCCTGTAAAAGGTTTCAGGGCAGTTCCATTCTCATTTAAAGATAATATTTTTACATTAAAGGGTCTATTTACTACTTGTGTGTTTAAGTATGTTTCTGGGCTAGATGGATCATTAAAAGAACCATTTCCTCCATTTTCATTTACAACGTTAAACTTTCCTAACACTCCACCTATGGCTAAAGCAGTGTCAATATCAGCACAAACACCAATATTGATGGGTGATTCGTCTCCAAAACGAACACCGAGTTGAGGGTTTTCATAAGATACTTTATATATATTATTAATATGTATATCACCCTCTTGAAGAAGTTTTACTTGAAACTCTACAAATGCTTTATTATCATTTGAAGCGGTGATATTAGGAGTGAGTTCTCCACCATTTGTTGAGTTTGCACCAGTTCCGACTCTCCATTTTGTTGTATTTGTATCAAATAAGAAATCAGCTATGTCATCTTTTATAGCATCTGTTTTATTTGAAAAGTCAAGTTCATATACATTTTTTATTTTTATGGTATTAGGAATATATTCAAAATTTTCATTATCTAACTCTACAGTAATTTCAACTTTATCTGCAGTTTCAAGATTTACATCTAATGAATCTTTCTTCATATTGGATATCCATGTATGCACGGTAATTGTATCGCCAACCTTAATATCTTCTACTATAGGATCTCCTAGCTCGTTAAAAAACTCTTGCTTATAACACACTCTAGGCTCATATAGCTCAGTTGAAAATATTGCCAAACTTGGATAGTAATGATCACCAGTTGATGAAAACTTAATCCTAGCATTATAATCACTGTTTTTTATCAAATTTAGGCCGTTTGTTCCTACGTCAAAAGTTTGAATATCGATACCTTGATTATTAGAATAGCTAGGGTTTCTAACTATATCACTTGTTATATGTGAATAAAAAGCGTTACCTTTGTTGCCTATTTGTGTATCGTTTAAGTAAAGCTTATCTCCAACAATATTTTTGTCTCCCTCCCCTGCAAAGATTGAGACTCTAGATACAATATTGCCACTTGTTGGAGTAATAAAGCCATCTATGTTTATAGCAATATCATTAAAACCTGTTTCATCTTTTATAATTCTATATCCATCAAAAACGGATATATTTTTCAAACTAATATTATCACTTTCATATATCACCACTAAAGTCCAAGCACCGTAGTTACCTAGCCCACTATCCTCTTTACCCTCATATGCTTTAACATTCGCCACTGTGACCATTCCATTTATAGCAGAGCCTTCTAAACCAACAAGTTCTGGAATATCACTATAGGTAGAATATGTATATCCATTACTTCCACTCCTTGGATATAAATCTATCTGTTTTGGAATAGAACTTATTGTCCCAGAGATGCTCGGTACAGTAATTTTCATAGGGTCTTTTAAGATAGCCACTGTCTGACTTTGATTTTTATTTAAAATATGCCCTTGGGCATATATGGCTGCCCATTTAACCTTAGCAGATGGAGGAATGCTTAACTTAGCTTGGGATGAGTTGTTAAATGTATTGTTTGTGTTATCAACATCTATAAATTTTAAATCTAAATTATGGTTTGCTGAACTCTTTGTATAGTCATAACAAGAACCATCTTTTTTAACACATAAGACAGTATTTCCTATAACTTGATAATCACCAAGAATATTCCTACTATTTGCAGGATTTCTTAAGGTGAAATTTCTTTGGCTTGTTGTAATAGTTCCATCATCAATGCTTATATTTAAGTTATATGTCATTGTTGTTGCGTATCTTCTTTCAATACGGATATGAATTGTTGTTCCAGCAGTTACTGAAAACGCAGGAGCAATTTTTGTGTTACTGTTAGTAATATCACTATAGTAATTAGAGCCTTCACAACTAGAGCCCACGATGATAGAATTGTTAGTTTTGTTAGTAGTTAGTGATATATTTACATTCCCGGAAATGCCAGCTGTAAACTTATAATAATCATATGTATCACTATTTTTTTGTACGGATCCACTTTCTGCATGAGATACAGATATAGTTTTGTTATGTAGTTCAGAGATTATTTCTTCTTTAGCACAACTATTATTTGGCTCTATATCTGCGTAAAGAAGTGTTACTAGAAAAAATAGTAAAATTGGAAAAATTTTTTTAAAAAGACCTAATAATGGACTTAAAACCTTCATAACGGACTCCTAGAATATAAATTTTACACAAAACTATTAACTAATGCATAATTTTAAATCGTTAGGATTTATTATACTATAACTTTTAAAAAATAAAGATTAACATTTTTTATGCTCTAAACTATAGGCTTAGAATCCTGAGAATTTAAGTAAAATGGGAATGATTATTTCTTTAAAAATGAGGATATTTTCTCAGCCACTCCGTATTTAGTCGATTCTCCTAAGATGATCTGTGCTACTTTTTTGTTATCTGTGTTAAAGATAAGTGGTCCTATGAAGTTTACTACTGAACTCTCTATTGGGGTTTGAATGAGGACGATATTTAAGATAAGAAGATTTGAGTTTTTGTCAATTTCAAGCTTTTCTTTAACGCCACGTGGCACTTCAAAGTCATACTCTCTAAGAACAAAAGGATCTATAAGAGTAAAAGAAATTCTCTCATCTTCGCATGAAGTCATCTTCATAAAAACATCATCAATCTTCTCTAGCTCAACCTCTTTGACATTTTCAAAACCCAAAAAAGGCACACATATATTAAATTTCATAAAAAACCCTCTGTAAAATTGTATATCATTATAGCACTTTAAGCATAAAACGTGCCAAGGTTATAAGAAAGATTAAACCTATGTTATATATCTTTTAGATAGAATATCAACTTATTTATTTATAGGATATTATTTGATGAAACTAAAACATACTTTTCTTTTTATGGCATTTGCCTCTATACTTTTTTTAGGTGGATGCTCTAAAGAGCTAGAAGAGTACAATAAACCTGCTATATATTGGTATGGAAAGATTGTAAAATACATCTCTCAAGGAGACTTAGAGAGAGCTGACAACTACTATAGTTCACTTCAAGGCGAGCATATCGGTTCGCCTCTTCTTCCTGAAGCTACAATGATTTTAGCCATAGCTCATATGCACTATGAAGAGTATCTACTTAGTGAGCATTTTTTAAATGAGTATATAAAGAGGTATGCAACTATAAATGAGAAAGAAGATGCAGAGTTTTTAAAGATAAAAGCAAAATACTTGGCTCTTCCAAATCCAAGAAGAGACCAAGCTCTCATTGAAGATGCGATAAAAGAGGCTAAAAAGTTTAAACTACGCTATCCAAACTCTATGTATTACGCCCTTGTAAATACGATGCAGACTCGTCTTTTGATGGCTGAAGCTGCTCTAAATGAGACCATTGCAGACCTATATGAGAGACTTGACAAACCAAAGGGAGCCGAGTATTATAGAGCCTTAAAACCTCAACCTTGGGTGAATTGGGATGAGATAGACAGAGCACAGGCTCCATGGTATCGTGCGTGGTTTGAGGGAGATGGAACCCAGAGTTGGTATGGTTTTATGGTCCCTGACACCAAGAGCGTTGTGTCAAGAAACTCTGTTGTTGATGATAAACAGCAAGCTACTAAAGAACCAGTAAAGCAAGAAAAATCACAAGAGAAAAAAAAGAGCCTAAGTCAATATCAAAAAGATGAACTTCAAAAGGCACAAAATTTAAGAGACAAAGGCATCATAAGTGAAGATGAGTTTGAGTCTCTAAGAGAAAAAATATTAAAACTTTAATAAAGACATAGGAAATAATATGAAACTAAGCAACTATGGAGAATTTCCAGCAGATATACCAGTTATAGCAGAAGATGAACTTTTTTTATACCCTTTTATGATATCACCACTTTTTTTAAGCGATGAAAACAACATAGATGCAGCAACCCTTGCTATGGAAGATAGCTCTTTAGTTATCGTGTGCCCTACAAAGCCCGGCGAAGAGGGTAAAAGGGACTTTAGCTCACTTTATAGTGCTGGGGTTGTTGGCTCTATTATGAGAAAAGTAGCTCTCCCTGATGGTAGAGTAAAAGTTCTGTTTCAAGGTTTAGCTCGTGCACAAATGCTCTACGAAGTACAAGCATCTCCTCTTATAGCAAAAGTAGATGTATTAGAAGCTACAAATATAAGCTCACTAAAGATAGATGCCATTCTTGAAATTGTTCGAGAAAAAGTAAGAACACTTGCAGGTGTAAGTAACTATTTTCCACCAGATCTACTTAGAACCATAGAAGAAAATCACGACCACAACAGAATAATAGATTTGATTTGCAGTACAGTTAAGCTAAAAAAAGAGCAGGCTTATAAACTCTTTGTTGAGATAGATACAGAGAAGAGGTTTTTACTCCTAATAGACTACCTTATAGAAGAGATAGAGGCAAATAAGCTCCAAAAAGAGATAAGAAGCAAAGTTCACACCCATATAGAAAAAGTAAACAAAGAGTACTTTTTAAAAGAGCAGTTAAAGCAGATTCAAAAAGAGTTAGGGACTGATACTGCAAGGGATGAAGAGATAGAAGAGTATCGCAAAAAACTTGAAGCCAAAAAGGACAAGATGAGCGAAGACTCTTATAAAGAAGTCTCAAAGCAGATAGATAGATTTTCAAGAATGCACCCTGACTCTTCTGATGCTTCTATGACTCAAACGTATTTGGACTGGACTCTTGATATTCCTTTTGGGGAGTTTGCAAAAAAAGCTCTTAAGATAAAAGATGTAGAGGACCAGCTAGATAAAGATCACTTCTCGCTTGAAAAACCAAAAAAGAGAATAATTGAATACTTTGCAGTAAAAGAACTCTTAGAACTAAGGGGAGCATCAAGCGATAGTGCAGGTGCAATTCTTTGTTTTTCTGGACCTCCTGGTGTTGGTAAAACATCTTTAGCAAACTCCATAGCTGTAGCTCTTAAGCGTCCACTTGTAAGGATTGCACTAGGCGGGCTTGAAGATGTAAATGAGCTTAGGGGCCATAGAAGAACCTATGTAGGAGCGATGCCAGGACGTATAACTCAAGGGCTTATAGATGCTAAGAAGATGAACCCTGTTGTTGTTTTAGATGAGATAGACAAAGTATCAAGATCTCAAAGAGGCGATCCAACTGCTGCACTTTTAGAGATACTAGATCCTGAACAAAACAAAGAGTTTAGAGATTACTATCTTAACTTTGATATAGATTTAAGCAAGGTTATTTTTATAGCTACTGCAAATGATTTGGCTCGCATACCAGCACCTCTAAGAGATAGAATGGAGTTTATAAGCATAAGCTCATACACTCCTCAAGAGAAGCTTGAAATTGCAACAAGATACTTAATACCACAAGAGCTTAAAAAACACGGGCTTAAAAAGAGTGAGGTAAATATCTCAAAACCAGCTCTAAAAGAGATAATACATAGCTATACAAGAGAAGCAGGAGTAAGAAACCTTCGCCGCCGTCTAGCTGACATCTCAAGAAAAGTGGCTCTAGAGATGCTACAAGACTCTAACATCAACAGAGTCTCTGTAACTGTAAAAAATCTTAAAAAGTTTTTTGACAAAAGTGTTTTTGAGATTGAAAAAACAACGAAAATCCCTGTAGTTGGTGTTGTAAATGGACTTGCTTGGACAGCAGTTGGTGGAGATATCTTAAAAATAGAGAGCATTAAGATAAAAGGCAAAGGCAACTTACAGCTAACAGGTAGCTTAGGCGAAGTTATGAAAGAGAGTGCAAGGATTGCTCTGAGTGTAGTTAAAACACTTATAGATGATAAAAAACTAAAAATAAACTTAGAAAAAATTCCTCTAACTTTTAAGGAAAAAGAGGACAAGATTGTGATAGATGCAAGTGAGATATACAAACGCTATGATCTACATATCCATGTCCCAGATGGTGCTACTCCAAAAGATGGTCCTAGTGCTGGGATAGCTTTAGTTAGCGCTATTGCATCGATACTAAGCGATCAAAAAGTTCGTTCAGAAATTGCTATGACTGGAGAGGTCTCACTTAGTGGAGATGTACTTGCTATAGGAGGACTAAAAGAGAAGCTTATCGCTGCGCACAAAGCTGCTATAACTAAAGTTCTTATCCCAGCTAAAAACTATGAAAGAGACTTAGAAGATATTCCACAAGAAGTAAGAGACTCTTTAGAGATTGTTGGAGTTAGTAGGATTGAAGAGGTTTTAAAAGAGATTTTAATTAAAGAGGAGTCTTAAGAAGACTCCTCTTTATTGGTAACATCATATTAACACGGCTGATATTTTTTTGATAAGGTCGTTATTTCGAATAGGTTTCATTAAAAAATCATTTGCTCCGCACTCTAAAGCTTCACTTTTTTTCGTCTCATCAGTTGTTAAGACAATAATTGGCAGTTGATTAAGATTATCATCTGCACGAACAACTTTTAACATCTCTATGCCACCCATAACTGGCATAATAATATCTAAGAGTATTAGGTTGATATCATCTCTTGATTTTAAAGTATCTATTGCCTCAGCACCATTTCTAACCTCAACAACCTCTTTTACACTTCCGCTTTTCATTAGCATTGATTTGAGTAGTTTGAGATTTATCAAATCATCATCTACTATCAACACTACTAAGTCTTGTTCTGGCATACACTATATCCTTAAATAAATTTTTCTAAAACAAGACGCAAGAGGTCTTTGTTTACTAAATTTTTGATCAACTCATCAACATATCTACTATCATCTGACTCATCTCTTTGTGATGGATCATTAATAAGTACTAAGTATGTTGCAAGATCTCTCTCTTTACTCAGTGCTTTTGTATCGATAGAGAGTTTTTCTAGATTTAAATCATCTAACTCTTTATCAAAAAGTATCACTCTGTAACTGTTGGCATCTGCTAATTCTTGAAGTTTACTGTAAGAGTCTACGCTCTCATATGTATAACCTAGCGAATTTAGAAGCTGAGCATATAGTTTTGCTTCAAAAGGACTTTTTTTAGCCAATAATATATCAGCCTTATATTGTGCTTTGATTTCATCGATTTGAATAAAACTTTCATCCTCTTTAACATCTTCTATAGTATTTGTATCTTGATTTTGTTCTTTATACCCAGTTACAATTTTTTCATCATGGTCTTCTTCGCTATCTTCATCTATACCTACTATTTTATCCGCTAAAAATTGGGTTAATAGATTAACTATCTCAGAGCGAACTAGAGGCTTAGTTGTATACTCATCAAGTCCAGCTTCTAAGAATCTCTCTCTATCTCCCTTTAGAGCATTTGCGGTTAGTGCTAAAATTGGTATATGAGGTTTACCAAAATCTTCTTCATAGTTTAGTATCTCAGCTGTAGCTTCAACCCCATCTAAGATTGGCATCTGTATATCCATAAAAATAATATCAAAATCTCCATCTTTTCTTTTAGAAAAAGCTTCAAGACCATTGTTTGCTAAAGTCACGCTCAATCCTAAATCCTCAAGAGTCCTTTTGATAAGTTTTTGATTTATAATGTTATCCTCTGCAACTAAAGCTTTTGCTTTAAATTTTGTAGCATCAGGATCAAACTCTTTTGGTTTTTCTTCTTTAACCTTGCTCGCACTAAAATTTTTGTTTGAGTAGTTTTCTAGTGTAGCTTTAATCTTAGAAATATTTAAAGGTTCATAGATAGTTTTAAATATATCTATATGTAGAGAGTCTATTTTTTTCATATAGTAAGATTTAGTTAAAAGCACTAGAGCCTGAGCAAGTTCAGAATAACGAGGTAACTCATCGTCCTGAGTATAAGCATAATCAACAAATACTAAGTCATAATCAGAGGATTTACTAAGAGCTAATAACTCATCAAACTTCGTAAAACTTGCATAGTTTACACCATAAAATTCTAAATACTCTTTAAGATACTTCCCTTGAGTTTTTGTTTTATGAGTATCGTCGAGCAAAAGTGCATTAATGTTTGAAAATTTTCCTCTTAAGCTAACGCTTAATGGCTCCGCTTCTTCAAAATCAATAGTAAAGAAAAAGGTTGTTCCTGAGCCAACTTCGCTATGAATGTCAAGATGACCGCCCATAAGTTCAATAAATCTACTTGAGATTGTAAGCCCTAATCCTGTACCACCATACTTACGAGTAATCGAGGTGTCAGCTTGTGAAAATGCTTCAAAAATTCTTGATTTTTGTTCACTAGTTACACCAATACCGTTATCTTGAACTTCAAATTTAACTCTTGTTACACCCTCTACATTGCTCTCTTGCTTTCTAATATTAACATTTATAAAACCTCCGCTACTAGTGAACTTAATTGCATTTGAGAGAAGGTTTATAATAACCTCTTTTAGTTTTGTTGGATCTCCATTTAAAGGTTGTTCAAGAGAAGGGTCTATAAAACAACCCAAATCTATATGTTTTTCACTTGCACGAACACCATAAACTTCAACCGCACTCTCAAACTCAACAATAGGGTCAAAAGCTATATCTTCAATTTCAAGCTTATTGCTCTCAATTTTTGATAAGTCTAGGATGTTGTTGATAATTTGCAGAAGATTTTCAGATGATTTTTCTATGATTTCTACAAACTCACTCTGCTCTTCTTCTAAGCCTGTATCTTTTAAAAGCTCTGTAAAGCCAACTATTCCGTTTAGAGGTGTACGAATCTCGTGCGACATATTAGCCAAGAACATAGACTTAGCTTCACTCGCTTCTTGCGCTGCTTCTTTATCTCTTTTTGTCTGCTCAATTATTCTCTCAAGTAGATCATACGCTTGAGCTGTACCATCTGCAGTTTGTAAGTTTATCTCCGCTGTATCTCTTTGATCACCTGTATCATCTGCGACTCTTTTAAGAACCTCTTCTAGATTTTTAATATTTCTAGTAATCTCTTCTGAGAGGAAGTAACCAAGTGTCGCTAAGATAAGTGTAATCACCCATATTGTTAGGACAATTACAAGAAGCCAAAGAGACTCTTCTTGGACCTTTAAGGCTCTCTCAACCATCTGAGTTAAAAGTAAATCTTCTGCACTTGTAATTATGTTGATTTTTTCAGAGTGCATTGTAAACCAAATACCTGAGCTTATATCATAGTTTCCTTTTTGACTATCAGATATGATGGCGGTTCTTTCTGTATTTATATCTTCAAAGAGTTCAACTGCATCTTCATTTTCAAAGAGAGCGCTTAGTTCCTTTAAGAGTTTTTTATTACGAAGTGATTTGTAGGCCATAGAGTCTGCTTTACCGATAATGGATATCCAGATATTTAAGTCTCTCTCTTTGAGTTTTTCTGAACGAGAGATGATATATGACATATACCCTCTCTCTATCCCACTATGCTCTTTTGCATTAACCATTGACATATAGACTGAATAAAGTTCATTTATATCTTTGTCTATTTGATACTCCGTGATCTGTTTTAACTCAGCGATAAGTACTTTTTGAGCCTTTGCATAAATATTTGTAAAAACATCATTAAAAGTTATTTTATTGTTATCTACAAGATTCCTTGCTGTTTGAATCTGCCCTAAAGTTCCTTGTATAGTTTTAGTGCTTTGGCAGGTAGGACAGTTATCTTCTCCATCTGAGTGTTTATGTGACTTATTTTGGATCTGGTTAAAGTAATCTTTAAATTTTTCATCTACTATTTTTCTCTGCTCGTTTAAAGATTGCAAGATATTTTGCGATGGATTTCCAAGATACATCGCAGTCATACCTCTCTCTCGTGCTATATTGCCAATTATCTCGTTTAAGTACCTATTTTCAATAATCTTATCATGAAGATTTTTTGCACTGCTATAATCTTTATATGAGTTATACAGGTAGTAACTCGTTAAGAAAAAAAGAATCGTTATAGGAAATAAACTGATTAGTTTAAGTCTGTTTTTTAAACCTAATTGCATTTAATCCTCCATACTTGATATAAGATGCAGTTTTGTCTTTATATCTGCTATATTTTGCTCTATCGTATTTTTATCTTCTGTTTTTACTATAGAGTCTAGCTCTTTATCAAAACTATCTATTCTCATAGTCTCACACATTCTTTTGAGCTTAATAGAGCTACTTTTAGATGTTTCAAAATCACTACGCTCTATAGCTTTTTGTATCTGCAGAGCGTACTCTTTTGCTTCACGAATAAAATCATCAAAAAGTTCATTAAAGTCTTGAACATCTATCCCTATCTCATTAGCAGCCTTAACTCTATCATAATAAACTTGAGTATCTTTTTGAATCTCTATTTTTTCTTGTTCTTGTTGAGTTTCTTTAGCCTCTTTAAAAATATCTTCATCCAACTCAAGACTTATAAAGTCATCGTCTGCTAATTCTGGCATCTCTATTTTTTTAGGAATATCTGAGTCTTTGATAATCTTTTCATCTTTAAAGCTTAAAATCATCTCATCTTCACTATCTTCATCAGCTTCTCTTTGCAAGTTTTCTTGTGTTGGCATCTTCTCTTTTGAGTATTTTTTCTTGTCTAGTTTATCTACCATTTCATAGAACATATTTAAATTTTGTTCGATCTCTAAGAGATCCTCAGAGCTATTTACTGTAGTTAAAACCTCAAAAGCATCTTCTATACGAAGATTTGCGGCTACTCCTTTTAATTTATGAGAGAGTATCTTTACATTATCTATATTTTGATCACTTAGTGAGTTATACAAGTCTACTTTGAAGTCATTTGCTTGAGCTATAAAGTCTTGAACAAACTCCTCTATAAGTTCTAGTGGGAGTCCAAGTTCATCACTTGCTAATTGTGGGTCGTAAACATAATCACTTCCAACTTCTAAAACTTGACCATAAAGTGGAGCTAGAGGCTTCTTTTTTATCTCTTTTGGAACTTGTCTGTTTTCATATTCTAAATCTGGCGGCTCTTCTTCATAAACATCTTTTATTGGATCTTCAAATGTATCAAAATCATCTATAGATATAGTACCATCTACCTCAAACTCATCCTGCTTTGCCTTAATATACTCTTTTTTAATCTCTTTTTGCTCTTGTTGTTCTTCTTCATCTGATGGAGCAATAGGCTTAACAGCTGGCTTTTGTTCTATACCTTTTTTTGCCAACTCTTGTTCTGTTTGACTCAAAACTCTAAGATTCACAAGATTTACAGCATATCCCATATTACTAGGATCATCTTTTAAGTAGATTCCTCTAATATCTAAGTTGCATCTAAAATTTTTACCATTTACATTGATGATGACTTTTGATTCTTGATTTGATTCTGCACATGTAACAAAATCTATCCAATGTACATGTTTAAAGTTGTGAATATAGCCAGGCGTTTTTACAAATAGGTCTGCAAAATCTTCTGCTTCTTTTATTAGCTCAGACAAGGTAGAAAAACCTAAAGTTTTGAGGTTGGACTCATCAATCCCTACAAACTCTTTTTGGTGGTTATATATTAGCATTCATATCCCTTAACTTTCAAGCATTTTTTCATAAAGTTCTTCTGCCTCTTGAATATTTTTTCTTGAAGCAACTCTTTTAGCACTCATATAGCCTTTTACTCTATTATTTTCATCATATATTGGCATTATCTCTGTTTCAGTCCAATAATAATGTCCATCTTTACGAATATTTTTTACTATCGCATTCCATGTTTGAGAGTCCCTTAAGGCTTGCCACATCTTTGTAAATATCGCTTCTGGCATATCAGGATGCCTAGTTATGGAGTGATTTTTTTCAACAAGCTCATTAAGCCCATAAGCAGAGACTTCACAAAATTTTCTGTTTGCAAAAGTTATGATACCTTCTAGGTCCATTTCACATATCATCACACTCCCCTCAGGAGTATACTCTTTATCAACTGGCACTACTCTATTCATTGACTCAGCCTTTGTTATATAAATATTATAAGCACAAATATATCATAATAGATAAAAAACTTCACTTAGAAGTAAATGTTTTTAATTATTCTTGCATCTTTTTCGTTTAAAATTAATCTTATTTCATCAAAACTTGTGCCCTTTAGAGCCTCATATGTACCAAAGTGATTTAAAAGTTTTACAACTTTTGCTTGTGATATTCCCTTTAAATTTAAGAGTTTACTCTCTTTATCAAGCTTAACTTTTGTTTTTTTGTGAAAGTTTATGGCACTTCTATGTGCTTCATCTCTTAGATTTTGTACCCATTGGAGTCTTTTATCTGAATGTTTTAGCTTAAAGACCTCATCTTTTGTATGAACAATATCAGCAGCCTTTCCTTTAGCTCTATGAGACTTTGTATCTATCTTCTCTTTTGAAATGGCTATAACATCTATAAAAACTCCAGCGCTCTCAACTATCTCTAAGGCTAGCTTTAAAAGAGTTGAGCCTCCATCTATTATCCACAAATCTGGCGGAGAGTTTTTGTAAAAACTCTCTACTCTTCTTGTTAGAGTCTCTCGCATCTGAGCATATTCATCTTTTGCCACAAGGTGGTAAGTTCTATAGCTCTTTTTATCATATGCCCCATCTTCATAAACTACCATAGCCCCAACAGTAGCGACTCCGGACATATGAGAGTTATCAAAAGCTTCTACTCTGTTTGGGAGTCTTTGCAGGTCAAACAACTCTTTTATATCAAAAAGTATCTTTTTATCATTGGTATTTTTATCTTTTTTTAGAAGCTCGTTAGCATTTAAGATAGCAAGCTCAATAAGCTGCTTTCTCTTACCCTGTTTTGGTTTTTTTATAGATGCTTTTTTTTCAAACACACGACTCAAATGCTCCTCCATCAGCTCTAAGCCCTCAAACTCAGATGCTACTAAGATGGGAGCGATGATAGGTGGTTTTTCATCTTTGTAGAAGTTTATGAGAACTCTTTGGTAGAGCTCATCTTCATCAAAACCTTCATTTAGCGCGATAAAATCATGCGTAGATGAGATAATTTTGCCATCTCTCATAAAGAGTCTTACTACAACAGCTCTTGAGTCTGAGTGCGAAATAGCGAAGATATCATAGTTCTCATTTGTAGCAAAATCTATCTCACTCCTAATCTCAGAGCGAGTAATCTTCTCTATCCTCTCACGAAGTTCTAGCGCTTCTTCAAACCTAAGATTCTCAGAGTAAAAGAGCATTCTCTCTTGCAGTTTTTTAACTAGGAGTTTTTTATTTTTTATAAGCTCATAGGCTAAATCTACCTCTTTTTTGTAAAGAGCCTCAGATACATCAAGTTCACATGGTCCTAAACACTTATCTATCTGATGGTAAAGACAGAGTTTTTTAGACTTTAGTGAACCCTTTTTTTGCACAAGCTTACACATCTCATAGATAGAGTCTAAAATATCTCTAGCTCCCACAGAGTAAGGACCAAAATAGACTATATCTCTATCTTTTATGATTTTTCTAGTTATCTCAAATCTTGGATATTTTTGCGAGGTGTCTATATATATGTAAGGATATGTTTTATCATCGCGAAGTAAGATATTGTACTTAGGGTTTAGTTGCTTAATAAGTGAGTTTTCAAGTATGAGTGCGTCATGTTCTGAATTTACTAAGATATAGTTCATGCTCTTTGTTTGCTCTATCATTTTTGTGATTCTAACAGAGAGTTTAGGATTTGCTCTTAGAGTTGGCATAAAGCTAAAGTAACTCTTTACTCTTTTTTGCAGACTCTTTGCTTTTCCTACATATAAAAGATTTCCACTCTTATCAAAATACTCGTATATACCAGCAGAATCGGGGAGTTGTTTTATCGTCTCATGAAGTGTCATTTTCTTTTATATCCGTTACAGTTATCTTAGTAGATTATTTAGCATAGGCCAAGTTAAAGGCCTTTTAATATTTACTATATTATTATCAAGTTCTTGTTTAGTTTCAAGATTTTTAGCCAAAAATTAAGGAAAATTATTGAGAAAAAACCTAAAAACTATCTTTTATTTTTTAATTATATCAAGCTTTACATTAAGTCTAAATGGTTGTGGATATAAAAAGGGTCCATACCACCTAGAAGAGACACCGCAAGGCGATGAAAATGTTGAGTTTATCATAAAAGAGCCAAGTAAATGATGCAGTATGATGTCATAATCATAGGAGCTGGGGTGGCTGGACTCTACGCTGCTTCACTACTACCAAAAGAGAAAAAAGTACTTATCATAAATAAAAGAGAGACTTTTAAATGTAACAGTTTTTATGCACAAGGTGGCATCGCCCTTGCAAAAGATAGAGATGATATCCCACTTCACATTAAAGATACACAAGAAGCTGGAGCTGGGCTTTGTGATGAGGAGGCTGTAAAGATATTAAGCCATAATTCAAGAAGTGTGATAGATGACCTTATTGCCCGTGGATTTGAGTTTGACTGTGATGAAGCTGGAAATTTACTCTATACAAAAGAAGCCGCACACTCCACAAGCAGAATTATCCACGCAGGTGGAGATGCAACAGGCAGATATGTTCACTACTTTTTACTAAAAAACAACCAACACTCTATGCTAAGTGATGCTAGAGTTGTAGATCTACTTATAAAAGATGGCGAGTGTTATGGCGTAACTGTTCTTGATAACAGACAAAGCACAAATATCTATGCAAAAGATATCATTATAGCTAGTGGCGGAGTTGGTTCACTCTTTGAATATCACACAAACGCACCATGCATTAGTGCAGATATGCAAGGTTTGTGTCTTATGAAAGACATAAAACTTGAACATATGGAGATGATGCAGTTTCATCCTACTGTTTTTGTAAATAGTGACAATGCTCAAAAACTTCTTCTCACAGAGGCTCTAAGAGGAGAAGGCGCTACTATAGAAGATGAAAATGGCAAAAGATTTCTTTACGAGTATGATGAGAGAGGTGAATTAGCATCTCGTGACATTGTAAGCAAATCCATCTATGACTACACTAAAAAAACAGGTCTCAAAACATATCTAAATCTTAAAAATTTTGACTATCACTACTTTGTACAAAGATTTCCAAATATCTATAAAAATCTAAGAGATATAGGCTTTAATGTACCAGATCAAAGAGTTCCTATATCACCAGCTTTTCACTACGCTATAGGTGGCATCAAGACTGATTTAAAAGCTAGAATCCCAAATGTTAAGAGACTTTACGCTATTGGCGAAGTGGCATCTGTTAGAGTTCATGGTGCTAATAGACTTGCATCTAACTCTCTTTTGGAGGGTCTTGTTTTTGCAAAAGAGGCGGTAAATGATATACTCTCAAACACAAAACCAAAAAAGACACTAGAGTTTGAGGTAAGCGATGAGATTATGAGCCTCAAAGAAGACAAGTCAAAAAAGAATGAATTACGCCAAATAATGTGGCAAAATGTCTCTATAGTGAGAACAAAAAGTGGCTTAAATGACGCATTAGATAGAATTAATGCTCTTTTAAAAGAAAATATTGGTAAACTTTTGAAGTTTCGATTACTTACAGCAAAAGAGATAGTCCTCTCTGCATTAGCTAGAGAAAAATCTATTGGTGTACACACAATTTCACAGGAGAAAGAATGACAAGAGTAGAAGATAGCGTTCAAGCAATCGACCTCGCCGTTGAGCCATTTGGTTGGCTATTACTAGTAATTTTTATAATAGGTTACTATTTTATAGCTGCAGAAGAAAAGTACCACATAAACAAGGCTAAGCCAGCACTATTTACAGGAACATTTATGTTTATGTTGCTTGGTGGCTATTATGCGGCAAATGGCTTAGATTTTTCAGCATTTGACGTGGAAATAGCTCATCTTATACTAGAGATAGCAGAGATTTTCTTCTTCTTATTTGTTGCTATGACATTTATTGAAGCACTCATTGAAAGAAATGTTTTTGATGCGCTAAAAGAGAGACTCTTAAGTAGTGGTTATGACTATAAAAAACTTTTTTGGATAACAGGTTTTATAGCATTTTTCTTATCCCCAGTTGCTGATAACTTAACAACGGCACTTATTCTTTCTACTGTGCTTATCACTATAGAGAAAAATAACAAAGTATTCTTAGTGCCTGGCGCTATAAATATAGTCGTAGCTGCAAATGCTGGCGGTGCTTGGTCTCCATTTGGTGATATTACAACACTTATGGCTTGGTCTGCGGGAAAAGGTGCCTTTACTGACTTTTTATTCTTGTTTCCTGCTTCTATTGTTGGTTGGCTTATTACTGCATATCTGCTGTCTCGTTTTATCCCTGAGGGCGCACCTGCTAAGATAGAAAATACAGAACCGGTTAAGATCCATCGTGGTGGTAAGGTTATCATCTTTTTAGGAATCTTTACCATTGCTTCAGCGGTTATTGGTAAACAAGTAATGCACTTGCCTCCGATGTGGGGAATGTTATTTGGTCTCTCAATCCTTAAGCTTTATGCTTATTCACTTAAAAGGTACCATAATAGCGATATACAGATATACAAATCTGTCTCAAAAGTTGAAAACGATACGCTTCTCTTTTTCTTTGGTATATTAGCAGCTGTTGGAGCGTTGCACTTTGCAGGCTTTCTTGCTCATGCTGTAAACTTATACACTATATTTAGTCCAACTGTTGTAAATATTGGTGTAGGTTTTTTATCTGCTATTGTGGACAATGTTCCTGTTATGTCAGCAGTTCTAAAAGCAAATCCAGCACTTGGATTGGATCAGTGGATGCTAGTTACTCTAACTGCTGGTGTTGGTGGTAGTATGATTAGTTTTGGTTCAGCTGCTGGTGTTGGTGTTATGGGTAAACTAAAAGGTGTTTATACTTTTGGTGCACACATGAGAATGTCTTGGACAATCGTGATAGGCTACTTTGCATCTATAGCAATTTGGTATGTCCAGTATGAAATGTTAGGGCTTTATATAAAACCTTAATCTCTTTGCCTTTGACGTTAAACTGCACCTCACTTGGGTGTAGTTTCTTTTAAACTTTTTTATAGTATCCTTTCGTAATTATTTTACACCACATTCTTTTAAAGGTCTCCCACATGACAAATGTTAGCATCATTGTTTTAGATTTTGGCTCTCAATACACACAACTTATAGCTCGTCGTTTGCGTGAAGACAAGATATATTGTGAGATTCTTCCATATCACGCAAGTATAGAAGATATCAAAGCAAAAAATCCAAAAGGTATCATCTTAAGTGGTGGTCCCTCTTCTGTTTATAGCCCAAACGCTTATGAAGTTGATAAGGCTATTTATAAACTCGGCTTACCGATCCTTGGTATCTGTTATGGTATGCAAAGAATCGCAGTCGATTTTGGCGGAAGCGTTATTCGCTCTGACCATCATGAATATGGTAAGTCTGAACTTCATATCATAGATGTAGGCGAGAACTGCTCGCCTCTTTTAAAAGATTGTGATGATAACGCTATAGTTTGGATGAGTCATAGTGACAAAGTAGATAGACTTCCTGAAGGTTTTACACCGATTGCTACATCCGCAAATTCTCCATATGCAGCTATTGCAGATGAGAGTAGAAAAATCTACGCTCTACAGTACCACCCAGAAGTTCAACACACCGAAGAAGGTTACTTGATGCTTAGAAACTTTGCAAAAAATATTTGTTTAGTTGATGAAAAGTGGAAGATGGAACACTTCTTAAAAGAGCAAATCAAACTCATAAGAGAAAAGGTAGGTACTGGTAAAGTTCTTTGTGGACTTAGCGGTGGGGTTGATAGCTCAGTGGTTGCTGCTATGCTTTATGAGGCTATTGGTGACCAACTTATTCCTGTTTTTGTTGACAACGGTCTTTTGCGAAAAGGTGAGAGAGAACAAGTTGAGCAAGTCTTTAAACTAAACTTAAAAGCACCACTAGTCACAGTAGATGCAGTAGATAACTTTTTAGGTAAACTAGCAGGCGTATCTGATCCTGAACAAAAAAGGAAAATCATTGGCCACACCTTTATAGAAGAGTTCGAACGTGAGGCTAAAAAGCACGATGGCATTAAGTTTTTAGCTCAAGGTACACTCTATCCAGATGTTATAGAGTCCATCTCAGTAAATGGTCCATCAGAGGTTATAAAGTCTCATCATAATGTTGGTGGATTACCTGATTGGATGGATTTTGAACTCATAGAGCCTCTTCGTGAACTTTTTAAGGATGAAGTGCGAAAAATCGGACTTGAACTCGGACTTCCAGAGTCTATGATAAACCGCCATCCATTTCCTGGACCGGGACTTGCCATTAGAATAATGGGAGATGTAAATGTTCCTGATCTGACTATCCTACGCGAGGCTGATGTTATTTTACTAGATGAACTAAAAGCAAGCGGATACTATGCTAAAACATGGCAAGCTTTTGCAGTACTTTTAAATGTAAAATCAGTTGGAGTAATGGGCGATAACCGTACCTATGATAACACTATCTGCGTAAGAGTTGTTGAGGCAGTTGATGGCATGACAGCAACCTTTGCTCATCTTCCACATGATCTATTAGAGAGAATAAGTAGAAGAATTATCAACGAAGTTGATGGTATAAACCGTGTTGTTTATGATATAAGCTCAAAGCCACCAGCAACAATAGAGTGGGAATAAAATTAAGAAAAATTTCAATGCACTTTGAAATGATTAAGGTTCCAGCATAGATTACCTATGCTTACACCTTAAAACATTCCAAATTACACTAAACTTTTTATAATTTAGGTTTTTAATAGTTTTAGTTATATTTTTAAGATTTAAAAACTTTAGGAGACTCTATGTCAAAACAAATTTATCTCTTTGCCACTTCAAAACATCCAGATGCTATAAGTGCTCAGTCTCTACAGGTTCGCCTCTTAAAGCCTGAGATAGATTTTAGTAGTTATGACCATCTTATTATCACATCTAAGCAGACTATAAAGGCTCTTAAGCAGTACAACAAAGAGGATTTTATAGATATTTCTGCACTTTGTGTTTCTAAAAAAACTGCAAATTCTTACAAAGATTTTGGTGGTAAGGTTTTAGATTTTGGAGATGGCTATGGAGACAATCTTGTTAAATTTATAGAAAAAAAGCCTAAAGATACAAAGTGGCTCTACCTAAGAGCACAGACGATTGCATCTGACTTTGTCGCAAGATGCAAGGCTGATGGATACTCGATAGATGAAGAGATCTTATATGTAAGTGAGTGTGCAAAAGAAGCTCTTGAAGTAGAAGTTCTTAAAAACTCAATACTTATCTTTACATCTCCATCCTCAATAGAGTGCTTTTTAAAAACTCACACTATAGATGCTAATGCTAAGATTATCGTCATAGGAACAACAACTGCAAAGGCTCTTCCAAAGGGTATAAGTTATGAAATTTCCCAAAACACTTCTATAGATAGTTGCATGGAGCTAGCACTCTCATTAAGATAATATATTTTAGTTATATCTCTTTAAGTTGTGCGATGATAAACTACTTCAAATTAATCTCAAGGATGTAAAATGAAATTCACTAAGTTACTCGTTATAGGTTCACTATTTGTGTCGTCTCTATTTGCGGCATCATACAATGTTGACAAGGCTCATACAAATATAGGGTTTAAAGTAAAGCATATGATGATCTCAAATGTTAAAGGCTCATTTAGTGATTTTAAGGGCACATTTAAGTATGATGAAAAAAATAAAAAATTAACAGCTCTTAATGGTGAAATTCAAGTTGCTTCAATAGACACAGCAAACGAGAAAAGAGACAAACACCTAAGAGAAGAAGAGATATTTGATGTTCCAAAATATCCGACTATTACATTTAAGATGACAAAGATGGATGGAGATGATGTTTATGGAGATTTTACTCTAAAAGGTGTAACAAAAAACATCAAACTAGAGTTTGAAAATGGTGGAACTATCACTGATCCATGGGGCAATGAAAGAGCTGGTTTTTCACTAGAAGGCAAAATCAAAAGAGCTGATTTTGGTCTAACTTATAACTCTGTTTTAGAAGCTGGTGGTTTTGCTATTGGTGAAGATGTTAAGTTAGAGATTGAGATAGAGGGTATAAAAGTTAAGTAAGTCCTAGGAAAAAGGATTTTATTAAATAAAATCAAGAAATCTTTTAGTATAATAAACTTCTAGTCTGAGTAGTTCGAGATATCGTAAATATGAGGGTTCTACATTTTCAACTAGTGAACAAGTAGGGTTTTTGTGTGTGGCGTCATCATTTGAGATATGTTAACTCTGTCGAGATGATACCACCGTTATAAAACACTCTCTTCACCCAAATACGGCTTTTAGAACCAAGCCAAATGCGAGACGGCTACTTCGGGCTTTTGTTAAGGTTTTCACCAAGGCAAATCCGACTATAACTTTTACAGGAAACACAATCAATGAAAATATTAATTTTAGGCTCGGGTGCGAGAGAGTACTCAATAGCTAGAGCCATTTTAAATGAAAAAGAAGATCATGAACTATTTTTTATGCCAGGAAATGGCGCTACAAACAACTTAGGTACAAATATAAATATTAAAGATTATAATGAACTAGCTGCTTTTGCACAGCAAAATAATATAGACTTAACTATTGTAGGCCCGGAAGCACCGCTTGTTGATGGGGTTGTTGATATTTTCAAATCTCTTAACTTAACTATTTTTGGTCCAACAAAACAGGCTGCAAAACTAGAGGGTTCAAAAGTATATATGAAAAACTTCCTCGCAAAGTACAACATCCCAACCGCTCGCTACATTGAGACTTCATCTCTTGAAGATGCCTTTAAATTTACAAACTCTTTAAAAACTCCAATAGTAGTAAAAGCTGATGGGCTTTGTGGTGGAAAAGGTGTAATTATTGCACAAACTCATGATGAGGCAAAGGTGGCAATTTCAGAGATGCTAAGTGGAAAAAGCTTCGGAAATGCTGGGCTGAAAGTCATAGTTGAAGAGTTTTTAGATGGTTATGAGCTTTCAATGTTTGCTGTTTGTGATGGAGATGACTTTATTCTGCTTCCAGCTGCGCAAGACCATAAAAGGCTCCAAGATGGTGATAAGGGTCCAAATACTGGGGGGATGGGAGCTTACGCTCCAACTCCTTTAGTTGATGAGGAGCTCTACCAAAAAGTAAAAGACAGAATCATCCGCCCTACTCTAGATGGAATGAAAAAAGAAAAAGCTCCTTTTGAAGGGGTTTTATTCATTGGCATCATGGTAGTAAAAGGCGAACCAATTACACTAGAGTTTAATGTTCGTTTTGGAGATCCTGAGTGTGAGATACTCATGCCACTTATGACTTCAAGTGTTAGCGATATGTTTTATAAAGCTGCAACAAATAGACTTAGTGAGATAAATGTAGAGTTTTCAAAACAATTCGCAGTTGGTGTTGTGATGGCAAGTGAGAACTACCCTTATGGAAGTTCAACTCCAGCTGAGATAATTGTTGATGATGTAAACCATGAGATAATAGAAAAATATACTCATATATCATATGCAGGTGTAAGCCTAGAAGATGGTGTGCTTTATGCAGATGGTGGAAGAGTTTTAGTCTGTATTGGCTTAGGAGACTCTATAAAAGAGGCAAGAGATAGAGCTTACATGAGATGCGGTCAAGTTCATTTTGCTGGTAAAAAGCTTAGAACCGATATAGCATATCAAGCCCTGCAAAAATAAATCTTTGCTCGTCAAATAAATTTTTACCATATAAGGAATTAGTAGTTGAATGATGAGATACAAAACAGACTTCACAATGAGGGAATAACTCTAGCGAGTAACAGAAAGAGAGCTATGGCCTTTTTTATAGATGAGATGTTGCTCTCTTTTTTGCTTATCATCTCTATCTGGGATTCTTTTGCTAATGCCGCTACTACTGAGGAGATTATTAACCTTACAAATGAGTTTGCTCTAGAATTTATGCTTATGAAGATTATCTATCAAGCTTTTTTTGTAATGCAATATGGTGCTAGTATTGGAAAATTAATTATGAAAATACGCGTAATTAACACAAAGACTATGCAAACTCCAAATGTCTTAGTTGCACTAAACCGCGGGATATTTAGAGTTATCTCTGAACTATTTTTATATCTAGGTTTTTTGTGGGGCCTTTTAAATCCAGAAAGACAGACTTGGCATGATAAAACCGCAAGCACTTTGGTTGTAGATGCTTAGAGTAGGTTTTGTTATCTTGATGATGGCATCGTTTATATTTGCTAATGATGCAGAAGATAAAGTAGAAATCTACTCTACACATATGAATTCTAAAGACAATATCATAAAAGCTACAGGTGAGGTTACAGTAGTCTATAAAGACTACTTTTTGAGTGCGGATGAGGCTGTTTATGATAAAAACACATCTGACTTAGAACTCTTTGGAAATATCCGTGCAAATCAAGCAAATGATTACAAGCTTTTAGGAGATTACGCAAAACTTAATATTGCTAAAAAAGAGAGAGTCTTTAGACCCTTTTATATGCTTGAGAATAGTTCACAAGTTTGGATTAGTGCAGATGAGGGTTGCACTTTTGATAAAGACTTTGAGATATATTCTGGGGTAATGAGCGGATGTAACCCTAATGATCCACTTTGGAAGTTACACTTCTCATCATCAACATATAACTCTGATGATATGTGGTTAAATGTTTTTAATGCTAGAATCTTTATCTATGATATACCTGTTTTTTATACTCCTTACTTTGGTTATTCTCTTGATACAAAAAGAAGGACCGGTCTTTTAGTTCCTACATTTGGTATATCTGAGGCAGAAGGATTTTATTATGAACAGCCTATCTACATTGCTGAGCAAAACTGGTGGGATTTAGAGCTTAGACCACAAGTTAGGACTTCTCGTGGTTATGGAGCCTACTCTACTTTTAGATTTGTGGACTCTGCTATATCAAAAGGAGAACTTACAACTGGATATTTTAAAGAGCAAGAAGGTTATTTTCAGAGTAATAAACTAGCAAATGATACACACTATGGATATAACTTTTTATATGATAATAGCGATTTTATAAACCAATGGTTTGACACAAAACTTAAAGGACAGTCTGGGCTATATGTTGATATAAACCATATGAACGATGTTGATTATATAAACTTATCTACAAATGATACAATTGAAAATGTAACCTCAACCCAAGTTCTCTCAAAAATCAATCTTTTTTACAACAATGACACAGACTATTTTGGTGCATATTTTAAATACTATCAAGACTTAACAAAAGTTAGTAACAAAGAGACTCTTCAAAAAATCCCAACACTACAGTATCATAGATATCTAGATACTCTCCTTGATGATCACCTTATCTATAACCTAGATATGCAGAGTAATAATATCTATAGAGAAGTTGGAAAACATGTAACTCAAACAGATATCAATGTTCCAATAACTCTACAAGCTACTTTTTTTGATGAGTATCTAAATGCTTCTTATAAAACTTTTTTATATGCCCAGCACTCAAAATTTAGTGGAAAAGAAGAGGTTAAAAGCGCTGAGTGGGAAGATGGGTACTATGCAAGAAATCATCATATATTTTCTCTCTCAACTCAACTAAGTCGTGCTTATGAAGATTTTACTCATGTTGTAGGATTTGGTTCTAGCTACAAAATAGCTGGAGGTGAAACCAAAACTGGTTTTTATAAAGACTATCAAGATTTTTGTTCTGATCCAAATAACAAAGATACTACTCAATGTGAATTTTATAACATATCAGATGTAGAAGAAGAGCTTCAACTCGACTTTTCGCAGTATATTTATGATACTACGGGGAAACAAATACTCTATCACAGGTTATCTCAAAAAGTGACTTATGAAAATGTACAAAATCGCCTAGGAGAACTAGAAAACGAGCTTGACTATCAAATCACCTCTAACATAAAATTATATAATAATTTTTTATATAATTATGATGAAAATAAGTTTTCAAAACTTTATAATGTGCTCTCCTACAACACATCTAGTTTTAACATCTCTTTATCGCATCTATATAAAGATACATTTTTACAGCAAACCTCAACTTACTCTCCTTATACAAGCTATCTCACATCAAGTGCTAGTTATACTTACAACAAGCATTATTCTTATCATGTAAGGTACAACTATGATATAGAAAGAAGCATTAAAAAGAGCGCTGAGATAGGTTTTTTATATCAAAAAAAATGTTGGAACTTTGGTCTGAAATATCTTGAGAATAACAGACCAATCTTAACAGACAATGGTTCAACTTCTATATATGATAGATATATCTATCTAACAATTGCTTTAAAACCAATGATGAGTCCAGATAGTGGACCTCTTTATGAACATAAGTTGCCAGAGTAACTAAAGGACTCTAAAATATGAAAAAGTACAAACATATACTAAAAAACAGACAAGATGCAGCGACTAGGCTTATGGATGTTATACCTATGCAAAGGCTTAAAGATGAGTCTTGGAAAATCGTGGCAATCTCTAGAGGTGGTTTAGAGTTAGCTTACTTTCTTAGAAAAAAACTCCCAAATGCACTTGATTTTCTCTTCTCAGAAGCCATCTTAGCCCCAAATAATGATGATTGTGAGATAGCAAGAGTAAGTGAGAGAGAAGAGATCGTGATAAACGAGCAGTTAGTAAAAACATTTGGCATACAGTATGACTATATCTATGGAGAGGCTCAAAGAAAGCATGAAGAGCAGATACTCAGCTATGTTTATCAGTATAGAAAAGGAAGACCTTTTGCATCTATGAAAGGTCAAGTGGTTTTACTTATCGATGAGGGAAGTGAGACGGGACTTAGGCTAATGACTGCAATAAAAACAATTTTGGCGATGAAACCAAAGGCCGTTTATATTGCAGTGCCTGTTTTACCTAGTGATACACTAGAACTATTAGAACCTTTTGCAGATGATGTATATTTTTTATATGAGATAGATGACTATGTTGAAACTGCACTCTACTATGAAGATCTAGAAAAAGTTGAAGAAGAAAAAATAGAAAAATACTTAGGAGAAAAGAATGAAATATGATGTAAACATAGAGTTACAAAACAAAACAGAGAGCTACTCATTTGGTGAAGTAGCAAGACAAGCAAATGGTTCAGCGTGGCTAAAATCGGGCGACAGTGTAATCCTTGCTACTGTAGTAATAGATGAGACAGAGATAGTAAAAGATGACTTTTTACCTCTTACGGTTCAGTATATTGAAAAAACATACGCAGCAGGTAAGATTCCAGGTGGTTTTTTCAAGCGTGAGACAAAACCAAGTGACTTTGAAACTCTAACTTCTCGCATCATTGACCGCTCACTTCGCCCTCTTTTTCCTAAAGGTTTTGGACATCCTACTCAGATAACTATTATGACTTTTAGTGCAGACTCCGATGCAGACTTACAAGCTTTGGCGTTAAAAGCAGCTTCAGCTGCACTCTATACTTCTGACATAGATATAAACACATCCATAAGTGCAATAAGGGCAGCTCGTGTTGATGGAGAGTTAGTTTTAAATCCAACTCTAAGCGAGTTGAAAAACTCAACTCTAGACTTATACTTATCTGGTACAAAAGAAGATCTTTTGATGATAGAGATGCGCTCTATTGGTACAAATGAACAGGAGATGCAAGAGAGTTTTATCATAGATCCTATGATAGACCCAACTCTTAGCACTCCCAATATCTCTATCCACAAATCAAATGCGATATCTGAAGATGAACTTATAAAAGTTTTACAACTATCACAAGAGACTCTTTTTGAGACTAATAAAAAATATGAAAATGCTTTTGAAGCATTTAAAAAACCAACAAAACCCATAGAGTGTAAAGCTCACGCCATCAACGAAGAGATGGTGTCCTATGTAAGGGACAATCACCTAAAAGACATTGCATTAGCGATGAACCAGATGGCAAAATCTGAACGTTCAACTGCACTACGAACGCTTAGAAAAAACATTATAAAAATAAAAGAAGAGTGGGCAGAAGTTCAAGAAGAGGTCTCTTTAAAAGATGCTATAGAGAGTGTGAAAAAAGAGCAAGTGAGATCACAAATACTACAAACAAAACTTCGTGCAGATGGTAGAGGTTTAAAAGAAGTTAGACCTATCTCTATCTCTACAAATATTCTTCCAAAAGCTCATGCTTCTTGTCTTTTTACAAGAGGACAGACCCAAGCCTTAGTAACTTTAACTATGGGTGGAGCTAAAGATGGACAGATGTTTGAAAGCCTAACTGATGAGGGCATACAAAATGAAAACTTTATGGTTCACTACAACTTCCCAGGCTTTAGTGTAGGTGAAGCAAGTCCTGTTATGGGAACAAAAAGAAGAGAACTCGGTCATGGAAATTTAGCAAAAAGAGCGTTAGAGCCTGTTGTTAATCTTAATGGAGAAACGATAAGACTAGTCTCAGAAATACTTGAGTCAAACGGTTCATCTTCAATGGCTACTGTTTGTGGTGGCTATATGGCGCTAAGAGCTGCCGATATAGATACAAGCGATGTTATAGCTGGTATCGCTATGGGAATGGTCTCAGAAGGTGACAACTACGCTATTCTCTCAGATATAATGGGTTTAGAAGACCACGATGGAGATATGGACTTTAAAGTAACAGGCTCAAAAGATGGTATAACAGCTATGCAGATGGATATAAAACTTGGCGGTATCTCATTAGATGTGCTAAAAGAAGCACTCTACCAAGCAAAAGAAGGAAGAAGTCATATCATAGATATCATGATAGATGCTGAGAAAAATATAGAGTTTAACGATGGAGTCCTTCCAAGCACAGACTTTTTTCACATCGACCCAAGCGTAATTGGCGATGTTATAGGACAAGCTGGTAAAGTTATCCGTGAGATTATTGAGAAGTTTGAAGTGGCTATTGACATCGATAAAAAAGATGGAAAAGTAAAGGTTACAGGTAAAAATAAAACTGGAGTTATGGGAGCAAAGGAGCATATACAAGATATTGCAAACACTCCAAAGCAAGAAAAGATCAAATATCAAGTAGGCGACAAATGCGAGGGAACTGTTAAAAAGATAGTTGATTTTGGTGCATTTATAGAGCTCAGTGATGGTACAGATGGACTACTTCATATCTCTAAAATATCTGACAAAAGAGTAGATAAAGTCTCTGATGTCTTAAGTGAGGGTGACAAAATAATGGTTGAGATTTTAGAGTTTAAAGGTAACAAAATCTCTCTAGGTCGCGTTGATAGTTTATAATCTTATCTAGTTCTTAAACTTTCTTTTAAGACTTTTTTTGTATAATCCACCATCATTTTCTAGTAGGGAAATCATAGCATTTATGTTATGGTTGCTTCATTTTACATGAGGTTACGCTATCCGAGGGAATCTGTAATAATTATATTTGGAGAAACTATGAAAAAAGTTCTATTTTTAATGTTAGCTCTTGCTACTGCTGCTCTTGCTGCTGATGGCGATGTTGCTAACCAAACTCTAAAAGCATACTCAATGATCGCTGCTGGTCTTGGTCTTGGTCTTGCCGCTCTTGGTGGAGCTATAGGTATGGGACACACTGCAGCTGCTACAATCGCGGGTACAGCTAGAAACCCTGGTTTAGGTGCTAAACTAATGACAACTATGTTTATCGCTCTAGCGATGATCGAAGCACAAGTTATCTACGCACTAGTAATTGCACTAATCGCACTTTACGCTAACCCATATTTAGGTTAATCAACCTAAATATCCCTCAGTCTAACTCTTTTACGAGTTAGACTTTTTTCTCTTTTTTATGCGATTGTGGTGGAACGGTAGACACGCAGGCTTGAGGGGCTTGTGCCGAAAGGTGTGAGGGTTCAAATCCCTCCAATCGCACCATAAACAAACTATTAACCCCTAAAATAGCCACTTTTACAACACTTTAAAAAATAAGGTAAAAACTCTCTACACCGCTTAATACAAATTTATATTAAAATTAAAATCAAATTTACCGTCATTTATATATTTTGAGTAAACTTGATGCACCATTTGAGAATTTGCATGTCCGAGAATTTGAGCTAAATTTTGAGGAGTAGTAAAACCATTTGATAGCATCATAGTTGCAAAGGTGTGTCTGGTGTTATATAATCTTCTGTATTTAATATCTAGCTCTTGAAACATTGGTATCCAATGTCTATTAGAAAATGTCTCATTATGATTATAAGGTTTTTTATATTGAGTAATTAATAAATACTCATTATCATGAGAGTTGTATAACTCTTTTAAATGAGGATATAAAATATCTAGTATAGGAACAGAGCGGACACCGCTTTGAGTTTTAGGACTACTTTCGCCATATCTACCTTTAGAGCGTTTAACTTTTATAATTTTTTTATCAAAATCTATATCTTGTTTTTTAAGTCCTACAATTTCGCCCCCTCTCATACCAGTATAAAAAGCTATGTAAAGATAAGATTTAAAGTTTTTATTTTTAGCATGAGATAAAATTAAATTAACTTCTTTTGGTGTAAAAGGTAAAATTTCTTTTTTAATTATTTTAAGTTTTCTTAAATATTTACAAGGGTTTTGTGATATTTCTTCATCATAGATTGCTTCTTCAAATATACCTCTTAAAATTGAAATATAATGCAATAATGTTTTATTTGACATGTTCCAATTAAGTAACCACATTCTAAGCTCACTTGCTTTTATAGTTGATATTTCACGATTTATAAAAAATGGAATAATTTTATTTAATACTGTACCCTCGTATCTATAATAAGTAGAGGGTTTTAGTTCTGATTTTTTTAATTTTAAATATATATCAGCGTAATGTTCAAATGTCATTTAAAACTCTTTAAAATCTTGTAATTCTCTTAAATCTAGTAACGGAGTATCTAAAAGTAAACCACGATTTATAAGTAAGTTTCTTGTGATAGCGTAGTGCATAGGCTCTACAATTTCAAAATCTAAATTTTCAAAATATGTATAAAGCTCGTAATCTTGCATATGATAAGGCGATTTAGTCTTTTTAATCATAATATCATTTAGATTTTTTAAAGGCTCTTTTTTAAGATTATCAAGTGCAAAATGATGTATGATATACTCATCATCATCTATAACAACTTCAAGAGGTTTTTTAAAAACTTCTTTATCTTTGTATATAGGCTCAAAATCAGCCTCTAAATAAGTATAATCAGTATCTATTAGTTTGTCATACCAATTAACAGGTTTTGGTGTATATATAGTTCCAAACTCGTTTTCTATTAAAACCACTTTTTTAGTAGTAGTGTCCCTATAAATTGAGATATTGTCGTTCCAATAGTTCTTTGTTAAATCTGTAAGCGTATACATGCCGTTAAGCTTCCTATACACTTCAAGAGATACAAAAGTACGTGAAGTATAAAAGCGAGATATACCGTGATACAAGTACCAAAGAGTAAGATTTGTTATTTTTTCATTATCGTCTCTTAAGTCATCTAAAGTTTTTAAGATATATTTCATAAGATAAGATACTGAACTTTTAACATTTGTTTCAATTTTACCAAGTGGTGCAGGATATAGTCTAGTTAAAGAATTAACTATGCTTTCTACTTTGTCAGCTGGAACAAATAAAGATATATGTATGTGTGGAGTTCCGTCCTTGTGAGGCTCTGTTACTCTGAAATAACATCTATCATCTTTACTGATATTTCTATAACTTCTCTCATTGAAAAGTTGTTTAAGCATTTTAGAGAGTTCTTTAGAAGCGTTACGAGGTTTAAACTTGTCTATAGTGTTAGTAAAATCTAAAGTAGGCTCTAAATATGGTATATTTTGAACTACAGTAGCGTTAATAAAGCTATATTTTAATTTAGTTTTTTTAGTAATAACTTTAATATATTTACGCCCACCAAAATTTTTATTAAAAATCATAGTTTTATCATATTTAGATTTTTGTTTCATTTCGTGCCAATGGCTCGGTAGCGTGAGAGTAAAAAAAATATTTTCTAAATCTCTCTCTTTTGCATAATCAAAGATTGACCATGCTCGATGTTGTAGCTCTGCAATGTATCTATCACTATTCATGTAACTATTGCTTACAAAGTCAGCAAAAGGTACTAGCTTATTGTCTAACTGTATGCCATTACTTTGCATAAACTCTTTATTGAAATTTAGTTTATCTAAAGCCTTTTGTGTCTGGTAAGTTGATAGTCCGTAATTTTTCATCTTTAACCTTAAATTATATTTTAGTTGTAGTATTTAACAACTTTTTTAATATTTTTGATTGTTTCATTTTATCACTCCATTGTTATAATAAAAATATTCTAATTTTTCCAATCTATTCATTTGATGATAATAGAGAGAATATTTAAGACCTAAATAAACATATTTATTAATCAAAATTGACTTAATAACTAAAAGTCCTTGTAGTTTTTTATTTTCATTCATGTTGTCACTTCCTTCTTTGTTTTTAAATCGTTGTACGATAACTTTTTATAGATAGCCAAGAGAACATAAACAATGTTGCTCTTTTGTTCGGCTAACGCCTCACAAAAGTAGCAAATTATTCATGTTCTAAAACTCCATTATTTGGTTTTAATACTTCTATAGAAATAGCAATATTTAGCAGCGTTTCACTATTAGATTTATATTTGAATATTTCGCCTAAATATGGGATGTTAGATATAAAAGGAATTGAATAATCACTAATTTCTTTTTTACTTCTTTTAAGACCACTTAAGAGTAAAACATCACCATAATTAACATTAGAGAGACTCTTAAGCTCTCGTTTATAAGTAGAGGGCACATTATCAACGGATTTGATTAAATCTTCTACAATTAACAATAAATCTAACGAAACATAATCATCGTAAATGTAAGCGACTCCACTAACTACCAAACCTACATCTTTATACTCTATTGACTCACTTTGAGTTGATGTAGTATTCTCTACAGTTGTGGAAGAAGTTTTATATGGTATGTTTTCCACAGCTTTAAAGTTAAATTTGTCATTATCCCTTGCAAGAATAAAAGGGGATTGTTTGACATCTATTAAAAAGTCACTATCTAAAAGAGATAATGCAAAATTAAAATCCTTACTTTTATATATAAGAGTAGAACTATTAACAGGGGCTATAATAGTATCTATAAGACTTTTAATAAATTCGCCTTGAGTATTGTCTCCAGTTTGAATAACATCAGAGTCTTTTTTAGAGATAGAAGAGAGTCCACGCTCTTTTAATTCGTTTTCGTTATATTCAAATATAGTTATTTTTAAAGTAACTTGATTTTTCTTTTTGTCAGTTTGTTCTAAAAGTGATTTTATAAGACTATAATCATTTTCTGTAGTAGATATCAAAAAAGTACTCGTATCTTCTAAATAAGAATATTTTACATTATAAAAATCTAAAAGTTTCTTACAGTCTTTTGATGTGTTATATTTTAAATTATATATATAATCTCTATTTTTATAAGCAACTTTTTTTGATATATAGAGATTATTATTAAATTTTTTAAGGTTATAACCTTGTTTATTTAATGTAATTTCAAAATATTTTAAAATATCTTTAGGAGATATTCTATCTGGTATGGTATAAGAAATTGAAGCGTTAATATCTTCATCTATGTAAATATTTAGATTATTGTATTGTGAAACTTCTTGTGAGAACTGCTTTAAAGTTAAATCTACAGCACTAAGATTTAAAAAAATTAGTGTTAAGATTATTAATATCTTTTTCATCTTTTGTTACTCCCTTTAGAAAATTTAAAAAATCTTTTGATATCTCAAAAAATATAACTTGAATTGTAAAACTAGGGTAATAGCTATAAATCTCTTTTATATGTTCTTTTTGAGTAGTTTTATAGTGAAATAAAACTTTTTTATAAAGTGTTAAATCTTTAGAAGTACATAAAGTATTAGAACATTTAAATTCTAATAAAACCAAATCTTTAAAATCATATAATGGCTCTTCATCAACTATATTTTTAATTATAGGTTTTGAATAGGTTTGTATAGGTTTTTGAGATTGTTGAAGTTTATCATCATCGCCACCAAATATATAATAACCTATTATAAAAAAAGCAAAAATAGCAAAGATTGAAAAAACATAAAATTTTATTAAAACATTAGAAGCTTTAACGCTATCCCCACTATGATATAAATCAAATACTTCTTGATTTTTAGCTATTTTTTCCGTATGGCTTTTTGCATTCATGCTCATACGCGAATTAATATATACATCATATTTAAAAGTATTTCTATTAAGTGATACAGTTGTAGGTTTTGCTTTATAAAAATATTCTGAAAAGCTTTTATACTTAGTAAAAATTAAAGATAAATTTTGAGTAATGAGAAAAATATCATGGTATAAATGTCTATGATAAGATAGCCACCAAATTAAAACTTTATCGTTTACATCAAAAATATTATGAGCTTCATCTATTACAAATAAAGAGCGATAAATGTTTAAATCTTTGCATTTTTCGATTAAGATATCATCTGTAACTTTATCTTTATAAAGCTTATGCAAGATAGTTAATTTTTCTTTTAAATCATCTACATCAAGAGGATAAGTGTTATTTAAATCTTTATATTTTAATTCATTTATATTTGTATAACAATTTTCATAATCTTTTTTTAAATCTGGTTTAGCATTTTTAGAGCTTGAAAAATTATTATAGATACTAACTACGGCTTTGTAAGTTTTGCCACTTCCTGGTACTCCAGTTAAAAAAGTAATCATTATGCACTACTTAACTAAAGGCTTAACAGCTTGAATAATTAAATAATAAACTCTTAAAAATTGTGCGAATACTATACGCCACAAAAGAAAAAGAACAGCACTTATAAAAATAGACTTAACAGAGTTAAAAGCTTGTATAAAACCGATACAAGACATTAGACCGAACATTTTACTAACAAAATCACCATTTGATGAAGAACTTAAGTGAGCTATAAAAGTATTTATCAAATTGTAAAATACAAAGAAAGCAGTTACAAAAGAGCCCATTAAAGCAGTAATTAAAGTTAAAAAGAAAACAATAGCCAAAGCATAAGCATATTTTCTTGCATATTTTAGTATTAATTCGACTACATAAGGAAGATTAATAGTAGGCATACTTACCTCATTTTAAAAGCGGTATAAAATACTCGTAAACTTGCGAGTAAAAATACGCTTACAAAGATATAATAAAAAATACTTTGAAAAGATGAAAAACTATCACAAAGATTTATACATATTTGTTTGTTAAAAACATAAGCACAAAAAACAGGAGAAGAACCACTATTTAAAGCAATAGGAGCTAAGCCATTATCTAAAGTTTGTTTTATATTTTGATAATCTCCTTTTATACCAATTAAAGCATTATAAAAATCTTTTAAAATCTCATCAATAGCTTTACGATTGGCTACTTGTCCCTCATCCTCACTATATTCAAAATCAGATGAAGAGTTATTATCATTATTATCAGAACCACCGCCACCAGTTTCTCCACCGTCACCAGCTCCGCCACCGTCACCAGTTTCTTCACCGTCACCAGTTTCTTCACCGTCACCAGTTTCTTCACCGTCACCAGTTTCTTCACCGTCACCAGTTTCTTCACCGTCACCAGTTTCTTCACCGTCACCAGTTTCTTCACCGTCACCAGTTTCGCCACCAGGAGGAGTTGTTGAGTTATTGTCATCAGGCATTACTGGACGCTCATCGCATGAAACTACACCATTAAAAACTTCTTCACCATCACAAAAACAAGTTTTGAAACATTCCTCAGAACCTGAAACACCAAAACCCATAATATTACACTCTAAGTTACCGCTACATTTTAGATAATCTTCAGGCTTTTCACATTTATTATTAAATGCTAGTTGACCAGTCGGACAGCTATCTACTTCCGCCCAACAAGAATCGTGACACAATGACCAAAAAATATGCTCTATATAATTAGGTGCGCCATCATCAGGAAAAATAGAGATAATATGCTCAAAATTACACTCTTCTTGTGTATATGCAATTTCTTGACTGTTTGGGATGGGTTCACATTCAGGTTCACATTTTTCTGTGTCTATATTCCACACAGTCCCAGCTTCACAAGCATCTTCAAAAGCACAATAATATTTTATTTCTTTAATATAACTAAATTGCCATCTTGAACCAGAGTAATAACATTGATTATCTATAAGAGTGTTTGTTACTATTTCATAAGACTCATAAGCGACATAAGAACCTAATCCAGGTGTATTTTCATATTGAGTACAGGAAGTTGAATTTTGCCCATACCTTATAGACTCTTTCTCTAAATTGGTAATATAATCATTACAAACAGACTCATAACGATCATTTACTAAAACAGTATTTGAACCGCTTGAAAAAGAACTTTTTTTAAAATTATAAGCAAATAAAGAAGAATAAAATAATAAAAATAATATTGATAATTTTAATTTCATCTCTTAATGCCTTAAAAGTGCTAAAGCACCGAAAAGGGGAGCTATAAGAGCAGTTAAATTTATAAAGATACTTGCGAAGTAGTTAATTAATGCAAAATCTGTTATTTCTATTAAAATCATCTGCGACCGCCTACATTAATAAATATTTGTGTTGTAAAAAACATGAAAACACCGCCAAAAATTACACCGATTAGAGCTAATAAAAAATTAAATTGTTCTAATTGCAAACCCATTTTTAATGACAAATCAGGCTCACATCTATTAGTAGATGAATTATATTTATAACTATGTATTACAGATTTTAAAATATTTTTATCCCTCGTAGACTCCCAAAGCATAGTTGAAGACGGAAGAAAATATAAGCGTTTATTTTGTATATAATAGTCTTCTATACAAATGTTATAACTATCTAATAGCATAGAAGCATTTAATAAATTTGTTATGAATAATAAACTTAATAAATGTTTCAATTTTTATCCTTAATATGTCCTCAATAGCCTATAAAAAGGCTAGTGAGATTTAGCGACTATTATCGCTTTGTTAATACCCCAAACAACCGCTAAAGAAGTTAAAACCATAGTAAAAAGGGCAGTTACAACTCCAGCGTTTATAATAGGTAAATCCATTTTTTAAGCTCTGTTTGCTAAACCAATAGCTTTAACAACACCCCATATAACCGCAGTAGCTGCGAGAATAAGAGAACCAATAGCCATAACATCAGTAGTGTTAAAAGTTACACCTGATAAATCCATTTTATCAACCTTTTTTTTTAAGCTAGAGTTCGTAATAACTCTGCTTTAAATCATATTACGACGACTTAGAGCAAAATTATTAAAGACTAAACTAACGCACTTTCGTTTGTTGTCCCTAGCGTTCGTGCCTCACTATGACGGGATTTTAAGGAAGAGAAATCAAGCTATTAAGCTCAAAATCTCTAAACTAAACTAACTTGACTTTTTAACCTTACTTCTGTCGAACTTTGAATAATCAAGAGGGTTATTTGCTAGTTCTAAAACTGGCATAGCTTTATCATAGTAATACTTTTGACCCCATTGGTTAACGCTTAGATTGTAAGGTATTGCAACATAAGAACCTTTCTTATCTTTAAAAACATCATAGTCTTCTTCATCTGCATAGATACTCTCAACACTCGGCTTTAAATAACCATCTTCTGTGATACCCTCAAACATAACTGTTAGTTCTGTACTATATTTGATTTTGTCCGTTTTGTTGTCTTTAGTCTCTACTGGCCTGACTTCTAAAAGTCTCCCTATAAAATGTGCTGTCATGTTGTCACTCCTCAGTGAATAAATTTGTCCTTAATCAACTGTCAGTATAATTAAGTGTGTAGAATATAAGAAGAGAGTTTTTTGGAAAAAATAAACCCTATATCTCTCAGTTCTTATACTCTACATACCTAACTATTCACTTCTATTTTGTTGACCCTCTAAGAAGTGACTGATAGAGGGGGACAAGCTTTGTTAACGGAGTTCTCGCCATTGCTCCGTGATATCAATCGACTTACATCAAACTTGACTAGACATTATGTGACTGCGACTTATGAGAGTTAACTCTCTTATTTAAATTTTTAATAAATCTAATCATGTTTTTTGTTTTTACACTCATAGCTAAAATTTGTATATTGGCACGATTAAGAGATTTTTTGATATTATGAGTCGTAGACTTTGCAGTTTTGCAGAGACTAGAAGTGACACTATTGATAGAAGTTTGAATATATGTTAAATATTCATTACTCCAAATTAACTCTAAACCGAAAAAGTCAGAGAAGAGAGTAGGACTTTGAATGTTGTTTGTTTTTACTTGCATTTTGTCACTCCTAATGTAATAGTTACACTTTATTTATACTTATATTGTAACAGTTACAAACTTAAACTATAATAAAATTGTGCTTATTATTGTAATAATTACATAAAATAAGAGGTCATTATGAAAGATTTACAAAATGAATAAAAATGAATTAGCAAAAACACTAGGAATATCACTAAAAACACTATACAACTGGGAAAAAGAAAAACCCGACTTAGTTAGATTGATAAATCAAGGCTTAGCATTAGACCAAAGTATAGAAGAAACAAGAAAGCATTTAGAAAGATTAGAACAAATCAAAGATAATGCAAGTAATGGAAAATTTAACTTAAAATAGAGTAATAAAATGGAAACTATTATATTAATATTTTTAACAGCTGTAATAATAAATATATTTTTAAAACCAAAAAAGAAAAAGAAATTTAATCCATATAAATACACAAATAAAAAACAAAACAATACATACAACTATAAAAACTTCCAAGACAATATAAAAAGAAAACAATATAAAAAAATACTAAGTAGAGCTGAAAAAAAAGCTAAAGGCGATATGTATGAAAAACATGTATCGCAATACTTTAAAAATTTAGGTTATATAACTTGGGAGCATGGACTTGAAAAAGGATACAAAGACCAAGGCATAGATTTATTTGTAAAGAAAGATAAAGAGTTTTTATTTATACAATGTAAAAATTGGGATAATTGGAAAATAAATGAAAATAAAGTAATAGAATATAGAGAAAAAGCAAGAAATTATATGATAAATAATCCTCAAATATCAAAGATATTATTAAACTATAAATATGAAATAAAACTAATAATGATTACACCTAAAGACTGTTATACAAGAAGTGCTAAAAAATATATAAATGAGAACAAAGAAATAATAAACTACCAAATAATACCAATATAAAAGCATTTATAGGGGTGTAGTTTTTCAAATCCCTCCAATCGCACCATATTTACACAATTCATTTAAAACCTAGCAATAGCCTGAAAAAAGAATCGATTAAGGCTTGTATCGTCATTTTCACTTGTAGGTGTTTTATCTTTTCCAAATCCATGAGCAAAAGTTGCTCCAAGTGAAAGATTCTTGTAGTTTACATTATATCCGATTCCAACAGAGCTTAAAACTCTATCATTTAATGATGTTGTTTGATCTTCATCAAACCATACCTTACCATGATCTATAAATGCAGATATATTGTGGGTAAGAGCTGTATAACTAGGAAGATGATAAAAAACTTCTAAAGATGTTAAATAGCCATTATCTCCGCTTGCTTCACTACTAGTGTAAGATCTTGCTCCTAAAGATCCGCCTATAAAAATATCTTCTACTCCATCTAAATTCTTTCCTAAAGACTTTTGAGCTTTTATGCGTGCTACTGCAGAAACATTATGTACTAAAAACTGAGTTTGAGAGATAGAAAAATTCACCTTTTCATAATGACCTTGGGATTGTAAAACACTATCGTTAGCTTTTGCATCATCACTATCTAAAGAGAGGTACCCTTTGCTTAGAGATAATGTAGTATTTAGCAAGCCCTCTTTGTTAAAAAATGATGTTTTTATAGTATCCTCTAAAGATAAACTAAATGTGTTTAGGGATTTTTCTTCATGTTGTGCTATATCATTATCTGTTATGTCATAATAAGTATAGTTAAGTGAAGCAGTTAAGTTATGTGCTCTTTGTTTAATAATAGGATATGAGATTCCTGTATTAAAACTTAATGAGTCCCCGTGTATATCTTGAGACTCAAACTCTTTTCCTACTTTATAGTATGTTTTAGAAAATGAAAAGTTTAAGGCTAAACCATCATATCCTACAGGTGTATCGTAACTCAATCTTATGTTTTTAAGGTCTGCTGTATTTGAGACAAGAGCATTTATACCCAAAACATCTCCTCTTTTATTTAAAGAGTTTACAAATCCTATTGCGTTTATTCTATATCTGCCTGTATATATACTCCCGTAATTATCTGCTATTACATAGCTGTTATATCTTGCTTCGTCTTTTAAAGTCACAGTAAAATCGCTCTTTCCAACTTCACTCCCGGGAAGTATCCGAGTGGTTGTAACGACTGCACCTTTTAGTTCATCTAGCAAAAGTAACTCTCTCTCTAAACTAGGTATTGATATCACTTGTGAACTAAGTTTATCCATATAGCCTTGTACTACAGCATCATCTACCAAAGAGCTGTTGTCTATTGAAAACTTTCCGTACAATCCCTCAATAACAACTATTTGTACTACTGCATTTGTTTTTTGTAGCTCTTGAGCCGGAATATATGCTCTTGCCACAAAATATCCATGGTCTCTATAGTATTTAGTGATTACACCTGCAGCTTCTTGAAGTTGACTTATGGTGAGTTTCTTATTTTTATATTTATCTAACAAAGAGAGTAGAATGTCACTACTATATACACTGTTTCCCTCAATAGTAAAATCTTTTACCTCTATTTTTACACCTTTATCATCTGCTATAGGTGCTTTAAACTTCTCTACCTTTATACTTGGTACAGCTTTTAAATCTCTAGGTAATTTTCTAGGTTCTACTTCTCTTAGTATCTCACCGCTTCTAGGTGGAGTTGCTGCTAAGGCTATTGTACTTGTTATAATTGTTGCTACGATTGTTTTATTTATACTCATTTTACTTTTCCTCTTCTAGCATATAAAAGTCAGAACTTAAGCCATCAGGAAGATGCAATCCACCATTAATCAACTCAATAAAGCGATTAGGAAACAAAGCTAGTCTTATATCATTTCTATCTGCTAAAGTATCTTCTTTAGATACAACTCTTAGATTATTCTCTTTTATAAATACCTCTCTTATCTCTTTATTATTATTGCCTGCTTCTCTTATTATATTATTTAAGATATTTTCATATATTGGTGCTAATGGTACGTCAGTATTAAAATCAAAATCACTCAATGCTCTTAAGTCTAAGTATCCATCATTTTGCACGTTGTTAGTATCTCTTGCCCAAACAGTGTCTAAATTCCAACCGGCTTCATAAAAGGTTTTTGTATCTTTCATTTGGGCTGTTGTTAAGCCAGTTCCGCCACCTGATGATGTTGTTTGTCCTGTTGTCTCTTTATCCCAGAAACTGTTGGAAATGTTTAAACTATACTTAAATCCTATCAAACCTCCTACATTATCAGTCCCACTAACCGCTCCTGTAGCATAAACATTAGTGATAATTGAATCATCAGTCCCTCCCAATAACCCTCCTACTTCACGAGTCCCACTAACATCTCCTCTAGCATAAGAGTCGGAGATGCTTGAATCAGTAGCGACTCCTACTAACCCTCCTACATCATCCCCTCCACTAACCGCTCCTGTAGCATAAACATTAGTGATAGTTGAATCTTGATCTCGTCCTATTAAACCTCCTATGATATAACCATCCCCACTAACTGTTCCTGTAGCATAAGCGTTAGAGATGTTTAAACCAATAGTGATCCCTATTAAGCCTCCTAGATTATGACTCCCACTAACTGCTCCTGTTGCATAAACGTTGGAGATGCCTGAAGAACTACCAGCATGTCCTATTAAACCTCCTACATAACTAGTTCCACTAACCGCTCCTGTTGCATAGGCGTCGGAAATGCTTGAATTACTAGCACGTCCAATTAAACCTCCTGCATCATAATCACCTGCACTAACTGTTCCTGTAGCATAAGACTTGGAAATAGTTGAACTTTCACTCAATCCTACTAAACCTCCGATGAAACCATGAGTTCCACTAATTCTTCCTGTAGTGTAAGCGTTGAAGATGCTTGAACCAATATCGTATCCTATTAAGCCTCCTATAGCAGCACTCCCACTAATATCAACATCAAGCAAGCCTACATTTTGAATAATTGCTTGTTTCGTATACCCAAATAAACCTATCTTCTCTCCTCTATCAATAAAAAGATTAGAGATAGTATGTCCCAAGCCATCAAAATCTCCTGTAAACTTTGTAGTGTCATCCCCTAAAGGATCCCATCCTGTTCCACCACTCCAAGTTGTTGTAGCTAAAGCGTCTATATCTGCACCCAAGACATAGTTATCAGCTAAACCTCCTTTTATTCCTTGTAAATCAGTTGTAGTAGTAGAACCCTCTGCTCCTAAAGTAGTGATGATAGTATAGTTTTTTATAGCATCTGTTCCCTTTTTAGTTGAGAAACTTCCAGTTGTTGCTAAATTGATAGGAGCTTTTACATTATATGTTCCAGTTGCTGTAGTTTGTGCATATTGGAGTTCTAGACCTGCTGTTGCGCTCGCATTGAGTGCTGCATTTATATTTATATCTTTATCTGCACGAAGAGTTAATTTATTTGCACTCCAACTAATAGAAGAATCTACATTGATATTTCCTTCATCGGTTCCTGCAGCTGCTGTTGTAACTGTAGCATCACCACTTACAAGCTGTCCTGTTAGTGTAGATGCTAGGCTTGAATCTATAGTTATATTTATTGGGTCTAGCAACCAATGTCCCGTCTGAACATTTGTATTTTCTGCTATACTAAACTCTTTGCCACTCGTTTCTATAAAACCATCTTTAGCTTCTAGCGTTCCACCTATATTTGCAGTTCCACCATGCGCAAAGAGTATTATCTTCCCATCTTTTTGCTCTATAGAATTAGCTTCTATAACTCCTGTGTTATTTACAACTCCATTTAGCACTTCATCTAAGGCTTTTGTGGTTAGGTAAACTATTCCACCATCTACTTGGATCAGTCCTTTGTTTTGTATTAAAGAATCTAGTGTCCCTTTATTTATTGTAAGTTTTACTAAAGAATTTCCATTTATATCTAGGGTTATCTTCTCTCCTGAAGCTAACTCTACATTTCCTAGTCTTGCTTGTATGACACCTTCGTTTATAACTTCTTTTGCTAAGAGAGCCGTATAGGCATTATCTGTAGTTATAGCTCCTAAGTTTAGTATAGAAGCTTTGCTCTTTCCTTCAAAGATATAGTTAGAGTTTAGGAAGTTCTCATTTGTAATATCCAGAGTTGAGGCAGTAAATCCTGCTGTGTTTATTTTAGAATTCTCTGAAAAGTATATGCCATTTTGGTTGACTAAAAATACCTGTCCGTTTGAGTTTATCTGTCCATATATTTTAGTGGGACTACTACTAAGAACTCTATTTAAGGTTGAAGAGGTAGTGTCTGGCATATTAAAGTTTACTCTTTCGTTAGTCTTTACATCAAAGCTTTGCCAGTTAATGATACCTCTATTGGAAGATTGATTTATATTGGTTGTGTTTGCTATATCTCTATCAACAACAATACCACCACTTACAACACTCTCTCCATTTGGTGCTGCAAATGAAAGAGTAACAACCCCCACTAGTGTTGAAATCACTAAAGAGATTTTTCCGCCTTTTAGTATTTTAAATCTTGATTTATAATCTTGGTTGAGTTTCATTTTGCTTCCCCCTATTGTATACACGTAGGAGTCATGTATATTCTATGAAAACACATAGCTCATGTTTAAATTATATCATAAATTCAAAGCAAGATATAAGAGCGAGAGTGATAACAAAATTAAAAAAAGTGTCTAATTAAAAATGAGTTTTTATCTATTGTTTTAACTTTAAACTCTTAGAATTTATAAAAAACTTTTTAGACCAGATTGCCTCTTTTAGCTTGAGTATGGAGTGAACTTCATCATTTACTAGACGATAATAAACTTTAACTTCAACACTCGTTGTATCTGCTTCTTTTTTTACTTTTAACACTTTTTTTCCATTTGCTGGTATGCTTATATCTTCTGACATCTCTTGGGCTAAGTGTGGGATTGTTGGTTTACCTTTTCTTCTTGTATAGTGTCTAGTTAAAGAGATAGATTTTGTATTAACTATATTACCAGGTTTCATATATTCTATATCTATTATTAACTCTCTTGAGCCAAAACCACTTGGAATATTATGTGGTTGGGGATTTTTTAGAGCTATTAAAATCTCATCCTTTTCCTGCCAAACGTCAAGTTCTAGTGCATTTATCCACAAATTTTCAGTATGAGCACCAAAAAAAGAGTGCTCTCTAACTTCCCTTTTTTTTGTATGACCATCTTGTGTTCTAAGCGTAGAGGCCACTCCTACAGTTTTTGTCCCCATATGACAATCAACACAAGCTTTATCTTGCTTTTTATACTCATCTTGCATGTTTGTAAAGACTAAACCTTTTATAGATCTATCATTTGCATGGCAAACAAAGCAGAGTTCATCTGACTTTTCGTCCATAAAATCTCTGTGCTCAGTTTCATGATAAGGCGAGGTACTATGTTCAAGTGGTCCTACCATTAGACCTGATTTTGTCCAACTAACACGATCCATACCGCGAAATGTGTCATCTCTATCGTGATGTATTTTGTCTATATTATGACAGACTACACAGTTTATTCCTTCATTTATAGCACTACTCTCTATAGCCTTGTTTACTTTTGAGTTTTTGTCTAACTCCATTAAAACCTGTATCTCATAGTCTATTCCAGTATCAGTTACTGCGATGCGTGGATTATGACAAGTTGCACATTGTACTTTTACGCTGTTTGAGCTTTTTCTACTCTTTCTAGCTACATACTCTATACTTTTAGAAAAATACTCATCTTTATCGTAGTGACTTTTAGCATGCCAAGACCCTTCCCAATCTTTTACTATCTCTAAGTGACAAGCTTTACATTTTTGTGATTTTTGATACTCTTGTGAAACTTCTACAACTTTTGCACCATATAAAGCAGACACCAGTAAAACCAACACTAAAAAAAATTTCATTATGCACCTCTTTTTCTATCTAGCCAAACCATAAGACCTTTTTGAGCATGAAGTCTATTTTGAGCTTCATTAAAAACTATTTCAGAGTGTCTCTCTAAAACACCCTCACTCACTTCTAAACCTCTATATGCTGGGAGGCAGTGTAAAAACTTAGCTTCTTGTGCAGCTAAAAGCATCAGTTTTTCATCTACTATATACCCTTTAAAAGTTTTGATCCTTTGCTCTTTTTCTTCTTCTTGCCCCATAGAAGTCCAAGTATCTGTTGTGATAACATTAGCGCCTTTTGCAGCTTCATTTGGGTCATTCATAGTCTTTATAGTTGCCCCGCTCTCTTTAGCTAAGAGCAAAACCTCTTGTAAGATAGCTTCATCTACTTCATAGCCTTTTGGAGTAGCAATGCGAAGCTCAAAACCTAACTTTGCAGCTAAAATCATCCAAGAGTGAGTCATGTTGTTGCCATCGCCAATATATGCACAAACTATGTTTTCATGTGCCTCGTACTCTACTAAGGTCATGTAGTCTGCTAAGAGCTGTACTGGATGATACGAGTCTGTCAGTCCATTTATCACAGGAACTTTTGAATAGCGTGCAAACTCTTCTATCATAGACTGCTCAAACGTTCTTATCATTACCATATCACACATGCTTGAAATCACTCTAGCTGTATCTTTGATAGGCTCGCCTCTTCCTAAGTGGATATCACGGTTTGAGAGAAAAAGTGCGTGACCACCAAGCTGAAACATCCCAGTCTCAAAACTTACCCTAGTTCTAGTTGAGCTTTTTTCAAAAATCATCGCTAGTGTCTGGTTCTCAAGCTCTTTTTTGTATATCTTTTTTTTGAGATTTCTTTTTATCTCTAAACCTATATCAACTATCTCAAGTATCTCTTCTTTTGTAAAATCTTTTAGTGTTAAAAAATGTCTCAACTTATTCCCCAGTATTTTATTGATGCCTATTTTATACTATTTCTAGCATCTTTGCAACTTCTTTAGCATGGTATGAGATGATTATATCCGCTCCAGCTCTTTTAAAGCCAATCATAGTCTCCATCACAACTCTATCATAGTCTATAAGCTCTCTCTCACCAGCCGCTTTTAGCATCGCATACTCGCCGCTTACATTGTAAACAGCCAGTGGAAGTGAAGTATTATCTCTTATCTCTCTAACTATATCTAAGTACGCAAGAGCTGGTTTTACCATCAGTATGTCAGCACCTTGCATCTCATCTGCTATGGACTCGTTTATTGCTTCTCGCCTATTTGCAGGATCCATCTGATAGCTAGAGCGGTCTCCAAAAGATGGAGTTGACTCTGCTACATCACGAAATGGACCATAGTACCCAGATGCAAACTTAGTTGAGTATGCCATGATAGGAAGATTTTCATATCCTGCAATATCAAGTGCCTCGCGCAGTGTTACTATGATGCCATCCATCATGCCTGATGGCGCTATCATATCAGCTCCAGCTTTTGCATGTATGATGGCTTGCTCTGCAGAGATCTCAAGTGTAGCGTCATTGATTACAGTCTCATTAACTTCATCGATAATGCCACAATGTCCATGGTCTGTATATTCGCAAAAACATAGATCTGTTACAACAAACATCTCTGGATGCTCTTTTTTTATAGCACGGATGGCCGTTGCAATGATACCATGCTCACAAAGTGAGTCAGAACCTATAGAATCTTTTACCTCAGGGATACCAAAGAGGATGATAGAATAAAGTCCCAGTTTCTTAAGTTCAACGCACTCTTTTAAAATCTCATCTACACTCATTTGAAACACGCCTGGCATAGAAGAGACCTCTGTCTTTATCCCCTCACCTGAGCGAACAAAAAGAGGATAGATAAAGTCATCTTTAGCGAGCGTTGTCTCTCTTACTAATGAGCGAAGTTGCCCCTTTAAACGAGTTCTACGAAATCTTTGAAACATAATAAACCTTTTTTAGCTATAATTTTGTAAAAATTTATTTTATCGTTTTAAAGTTTAAACTAGGGTACATGTATTGAATATAAAGATTTCAGAGGTCGCAAACCTACCTTCTAGGTTTGGAGACTTCAAAGTAAAAGCCTTTAAAGAGGGTCAAAAAGAGCATCTTGTTATATATAAAGATGACTTAGCAGAAGTTCCAATAGTAAGAGTTCACTCAGAGTGTTTAACGGGTGATGCTATAGGAAGCCTAAAGTGTGACTGCCGTGATCAACTAGAGTTTGCACTTAAATTAGCCCAAAGCACAAATGGTATGGTTATATATCTAAGACAAGAGGGTCGAAATATTGGTCTCTTAAACAAGATAAACGCTTATGCCCTACAAGACAAGGGTTTAAATACTATAGAGGCTAACCATCAACTGGGCTTTCGTGCGGATGAGAGGACTTATGAGATAGTAACTAGAATTCTCCATCACTTTGGCATACAAAAGATAAAACTATTAACAAACAATCCAGACAAAATAAACTCTATAAGCAACATAGAGATAGTTGAGAGAATCCCAATTATCATGGACTCAAACAAGCATAATAAAGATTATTTAAATGTTAAAAAAAGCGAGATGGGGCATTTGATTTAAAACCTATTTAAACTTATGCTAAAATCTGCTTTTAAAAGGATTTTTGTGGATTTAAAAGCTACACTCTCTCAAGAAAACATTACGCTACCAGATAACTTTTTTTACAATGTACAAAAGTACAAAGAGCATCTCTTTAAGTGGAACAAGGTTCATAACTTAACTGGTGCAAAAGATGAAAAAACTATAGATGAGTTTATCTATGATGCAGTTTTTCCTATCTCGTTTTTGCCACCTGCAAAGACTCTCCTTGACATTGGAACAGGGGCTGGTTTTCCTGGTATGATTTTGGCTTTTGCTTTACCAGAAACCGAGATAACTCTAGTTGAACCTATAGCAAAAAGAGCTAGTTTTTTACAGTTTATCAAGGCTGATTTAAAGCTTGATAATGTTAGAGTCGTTAAAAAAAGGGTTGAGCAGATGGATAGTGAAATCTTTGATATTGTGACTTCAAGAGCGGTTACAGATACTCAAGTTCTGCTAGATTTGAGCAAAAATTTTAGAGATGCAGACTCAAAACTGCTCTTTTATAAAGGCCAGAGAGTCTATGATGAAGTAGATGCAAGCCTCAAACACAGAGTCATAAAGACTAAAAATAGACACTATTTACTCATAGGAGAAGACTGATGCAATGGATTTTAGTTATTGTACTTATCGCAGTTGTGTACTTTATATTTATCAAAAAAAAGCCACAAGTAAAGCATAATAAAAAAGATACTCAAGCAAACGATATGGTGGGTTGCCAGCAGTGTGGCATATACTGCGAAGTAGATGATATGATACTTAGTAACAATAAATACTACTGCTCACAAGAGTGCCTAAAGAGGTCATAATGTTTATATTTGGTCATAGATTTATTGATAGTGTGAACTTTTATCATACACAAAATATAGATGCCATCGACAACACTCCATCAAACTCTACTATCTACCTAGACTTTAGTGAAGATAACTTAGACATTATAAAGTATTGCAGAGCAAACGAGATAAGCCTAGCAGTCGGCGTAGAGGATATAAGAGAGCTTATCTATGCTTCTTCACTTGGAGCCTCTTTTATTTTAGTACAAAAAGAGCTAGCATCTACTGCTATGCGTATTGCAAACAATTATCTCTTTGATGCAAAAATTCTTGTTCACATAGAGGATGAAGATGAGATTGAAGAGTTGGCAATTTTAGGCGTAGATGGAGTAATATTTTCAACTGCCATCATCAAAACAAACTCCTAATGCTATGGCAAAGTGTCTACTCTTTGTAGTTTTATCTATTTTCCTACTTAGCGGGTGCTCTGCGAAACAACTCTATAAAGCCCCAAAAACCTCAAAATCTCTAAATTTAACAATCGTAAAAAAAGTAATCCCAGAGTATAAACCAAGCCAAAAAAACTGGATAACCACAGCTCTATATGAAGAGTATAAGAAGTGGTATAGAACTCCTTATGAGTATGGAGGTTTTGATAGTAGTGGACTTGATTGCTCCTCACTTGTACAAAACATATACAAAGGTGCCTTTAACATTGACTTGCCACGAACTACAAAAGATCAAGCCAAAAAAGGTTATCTTGTAGGTAGAGCTTCTGTAAGGGAGGGGGATTTGGTATTTTTTAAGACTGGATTTAAAGATAGACACGCTGGAATTATTATAGAAAAAGATAAATTTATCCACACTTCAACCAAAAGAGGAGTTAGCATCTCAAGCCTAAACAATCCTTACTGGAGGGACAAATATTGGCAAACAAGAAGGATTTTACCCTAAAAATCGCCGCTCGGAACCTCGAACTTTCTCTGGCTCCCACGTGGAGCATTGGAACTAGAGCGAAGTAGCTCTAGTGAAGATTTACCTAAACTATCTCTCTTTTTATATAGCTCTTTAGAGATGTAAGTACTTCATAGCTAATAGTATCAGCCTGTTTTGCAACAACTCTAGCATCTTTAAAGATTAAAATCTCACCTGCTTGTGCTATAAATGAGCTGTTATCCATAGAGATAGTTCCAACTTGTCTCTCGCCGTTTGGAGCTATATATCTGTTAGATGCACATCTTAAAAAACCATCACCATAACCAAAGTCATAGTTTGAGACTATACTATCTTTCTCTGCTATAAATTTTCCACCATAACCTACTCTTTGGGATTTTTTAAGCTCTCTTGTTGAGATTTTTTTGGCATATAGACTTAGTACTGGTTTTAACTCGTCATTTCCTTCTAAACAGCCATAAGATGCGATGCCAACTCTTGCCATATCCTCATCAAAATTCTCACATCTAAAAAGAGATGCTGAGTTTGCAGAATGAAATCTAAGTTCACTTAGCCCAAACTCATCTGCTAAGGCTTTTGCTTCTTCTTTTACTCTTTTAAAGTTCTCATTTTGCCAAAACCACTCACTTGTTAACTCATCGGCAGCTCTGTGATGGGTAAAGACACCTTCTAAGATAAGTCCAGCTTTTTTTATTCTAACGAAGGCTTCACGAAGCTCGCTCTCTAAGACTCCATTTCTATGCATTCCACTATCTACTTTTAACTCAACCAAGGTTCTTTTTGGAAAATTACCGATGGATTCAAGGGAGTTGATGGTGTATCTTACTTTTTTACTAGCAGAGCTTGGAATTTCGCCTAGAACTAAGATATAGTCAAAAAAATCTTCTATCTTTTTTGCATCATCACAACTTCGCACAACTGCTTTTTTGATACCATACTCTTTTGACATCTCTGCCATCTCAAAGAGCCCATGTCCATAAGCGTTATCTTTTAAAACTATTGCTATTTTATCTTTGCTTTTGGTTTGCTTTGAGATAATGTCAAGATTGTTAAAAAAATTATCTCTATTTAAAATTATATAAGCCATAAGGGAATTATACACTATGAAAAGCCTAATAGCAGAGTTTAAGGAGCAAAGTTTTACACAAATAATATTTCCACATAAAAACAGCGACTGGTCACCCTACCTAGAAGAAGCCGAGGTATGTTTTATAAACATCATAAACGCCATTAGAGAGTACCAAAGTGTTCTTATAGTTTGTCACAATATACAAGAGGTTAAAAAACATTTCATAGATCACTCAAGACTCTTTTTTGTTGAGTATGAGACCAACGACACTTGGGCTAGAGACTGCTCGGCTCTAACTGTAGTTGATAACAAAGAGATTAAACTTCTAGACTTTACATTTAATGCTTGGGGTGGTAAGTTTGACTCACAAAAAGACAACCTTATGAGTAAAAGTATTTCTAAGGTTTATGATACAAAACTTGAGACTATAGACTTTGTTCTTGAGGGTGGTGCAGTTGAGAGCAGTGGTGATGGCACTATCCTTACTACCTCAGCTTGTATGCTAAACAAAAATCGCAATCCACATCTAAGTAAAGAGCAAATCACACAAAAACTAAATGAGTTTTTTGGCACATCTCTGATTTTATACCTAAATCATGGCTACTTAGCAGGCGATGATACGGACTCTCACATAGATACATTAGCTCGTTTTATAAGCAGAGATAGCATTATGTACGTAAAGTGTGAAGATATAAACGATGAACATTTTAGCGAGCTAAAACTTATGGAAGATGAGTTAAAAAATTTTGCAAAACTTTATAACTTTAAACTTATAGCACTTCCTATGAGTGAGGCTGTATATTTTAACAAAGAGAGACTTCCTGCTACTTATGCAAATTTTTTATTTGCAAATGGGGCTGTTATAGTTCCTACTTATGGGGTTAAACAAGACAGAGAGGCGTTAGAGATTTTTAGAAACACGTTTGAAGATAGAGAGGTTGTCGGAGTTGACTGCCGAGCTCTTATAAAGCAACACGGCTCACTTCACTGCGTCACCATGAACTTCGCTCGTGGAGTTGGTATCAACGGCTAAAGAGGCTTTTTCTGCTTGCTCTAGCATCGCCATCCCACTCATAATGAGGTAGGTTGCCAAGGCAAATCCTAAAGCTATTAAAACTACTCTTTTTACTTTTTCAATTTTACTCATGGCGAAATTTTAACAACAAATTATTAACAACTTAACACTATATTAACACTATTTTTATATTATCAACTAACTTTAATATTTAAGGAAAATTATATGAAAAAGATTATCCCTCTATCTCTCATAACCATAGCATCTCTTATGGCAAACGAGGTTCAACTAGAACCCATCAGTGTAGAGTCAACTCTTATCACAGAAGTTAGTCAAAATGCTCAAGTCTCAGCAGATTTAGCTGAGGCATTGAGTGAGAGTGTACCAAGTATAGATATGAGCCGCCGTAGCGGTATCGCAAATGATGTTTTTATCCGCGGACAAAAAAGAGATAATATCTCTGTAGATGTTGATGGGACAAAAGTTTTCGGTGCATGTCCAAACAGAATGGACCCACCAATCTCACACATTATCACGAGTCAAATAGACTCTGTAGAAGTTATAGAAGGACCTTATGATGTTGAGAACTTTGGGACACTAAGTGGTGGTATAAAGATAAAAACAAAAAAACCAACAAAAGATCTTCATGGCTCAGTTGACTTTGGCTATGGCAGCTGGAACTACAGAAAGATTGGAGCTACTGTAAGCGGTGGTAATGACATAGTCCGCGTTTTAGTTAGCGGGAGCAGTGAACAAAGTGACCAATACAAAGATGGAAATGGTGATACTATAGCTGGACAAATTGAAAAAAATGCACCAACTGATAATCAGTTTCAACCAACATATGAAGATATGCCAGCATACAAGAAAAAAAGCATTATGGCTAAAGCATTTGTAACTGTAACAGATAATCAAGAACTTCGCTTAAGTGCTACAAAAAACAAAAGTGATGATGTTCTTTATGGAAACTCAAAAATGGATGCTGCATATGATTATTCAAACATATATAGTGTAGCTTATGATATTAAAAATATCACAGATATATATAAAAATGTAAATTTACAATACTACTACTCAGATGTTGACCATCCCATGGATACAAAGTACAGAAACAATGGTGCTATGATGTATATGACAAATCAGCTTAAAACGACTATGCAAGGTATAAAGCTCAAAAACGACTTTGATATAAACTCTTTTAAACTCTTGATTGGACTAGATGGAAGCAAAAGAACCTGGGAGGGTGAAAAATTTGGAACAGATACTGCAACTGGTGTTGAAGGAGCACACTCAGTAAGCTTAACTCATACAGAGACGAAAAATAGTGCTATTTTTGCAAAATTAGATAAAAATTATGGATCTTTTGGATTTAGTCTTGGGGCTAGATTTGATTCTACGGATATTGACCCAGATGATGTTACTATGAAATCAAATGATTATACTTCTTTTGGTGCTAACTTGATGACAACATACAATCTTAACAAAGAGAACAAGATATTCTTAGGTGTTGGTCAAGCTTCCCGTGTTCCAGATGCTAGAGAGCTTTATATAGCTGGAAGCGGAAATCAAGATCTAGATCAAACTACAAACACAGAAGTTGATTTAGGATATGAGATTGACAATAGTTCTTTTAGACTAAAAATCAAAGGCTTTTACTCAATGTTAGAAGACTATATCTACTTTCAAAAAGATCTACCATCTAGCAACTTTCAAAACATAGATGCAACAGTTTATGGAGGTGAGCTTAGTGCTTCTTACTACGCTACTGATGATATTACTATAGATATGGGAGCTTCATATAAAAGGGGTAAAAAAGATGATGCTCTTGCAGGGCAGACTGACAAAGACTTAGCAGATATGGCACCCCTTAGAGGAAGCCTTGCACTTAATTATGAGTATATGAGCAATAGTATAGCTAAAATTGAGGTACAAGCTTCTGATAAGTGGAGTGACTATGATGAAGAAAATGGCGAACAAGAGCTAGGTTCTTGGGCAGTATTAAATCTAAAAATAAAACACGCTGTAAACAAGAACTTTAACTTTACTTTAGGAGTAAATAACTTACTAGATAAAGCTTATGCAAAAAGTAATACATACACAGACTTGACACTTCTTACTGCCGGCGTAGATACTATGCTTTTAAATGAGCCAGGAAGATATATTTATACAAACTTAAATTTCAAGTTCTAAAACCTTTTTTCTAATTTCTCCTACCTTGCATCTTCATGGAGATGCAAGGTTTCTCACACCTCTTTAGATTGTTTTTATGCCAAAGAAGATAAAATCATTTTATGATAAATAGAGTAAAAACTAAACAGATTTTCGTAGGAAATGTAGCAGTAGGCGCAGATGCACCAATATCTACTCAATCTATGACATATTCAAAAACTTCAGATGTAGCAAGCACAGTAGAGCAGATAAAAAGGCTTCATTTTGCAGGTTGCGATATTGTTCGTTGTGCAGTCCCAGATATGGAAGATGCCCTAGCTCTAAAATCCATCAAAGAGCAGATTGAATTGCCTCTTGTTGCAGATATTCACTTTAACTATAAACTAGCACTTATTGCCGCAGAAGTTGTAGACTGCATTCGTATAAATCCCGGCAACATTGGTTCAAAGGCGAGAGTTGCCGAAGTTGTAAAAGCTTGTCAGGCTAGAGGTATTCCTATTCGCATAGGCGTAAATGCAGGCTCACTAGAAAAAGAGTTTTTAAACAAGTATGGACAGACTTCTGAGGGAATGGTGGCATCAGCACAATACAACATAAAATACTTAGAAGATTTGGGCTTCTCTGATATAAAAGTTTCCCTAAAAGCGAGTGATGTCCAAAGAACCGTGGCAGCTTACAGAATGCTTCGCCCAAAAAATAACTATCCTTTTCATCTAGGAGTTACAGAGGCGGGAACTCTCTTTCACGCTACTGTAAAAAGCTCTATTGGTCTAGGTGCGCTTTTGCTTGATGGCATAGGTGATACTATGCGAGTCTCCATCACAGGCGAGCTAGAAGAAGAGATTAATGTAGCTCGTGCCATCTTAAAAGACAGCGGAGCAATGCCAGATGGACTAAATATCATCTCATGTCCAACATGCGGACGCATAGAAGCAGACTTAGTATCAGCAGTATCTGAGATAGAAAAGAGAACCGCACATATAAAAGCTGCACTAAATGTCTCAGTTATGGGTTGTGTGGTAAACGCCATAGGAGAAGCCGCTCATGCAGATGTAGCTATCGCTTATGGAAAAGGAAAAGGACTTATCATGGTAAAAGGTGAAGTTGTTGCAAACTTAAATGAGTGTGAACTTGTAGATAGATTTGTAAGTGAAGTTGAGAAGATGGCAGAGGAGTCAAAGTAGTGCAAGACAACCTATACAACTTAGCCTTTGAACGCTCTATACTTAGCTCTATCGTTTTTGAGCCACAACAGTTTGATGATCTAAGCGTTGCACTTAAAAAAGAGGATTTTTACCTTCCTGCTCACCAAGATATCTTCTCATCAATGTTAAACTTGCTTCAAAAAGATCAGCCTATAGATGAGGAGTTTATCAAAAAAGAGCTCATTAAAATCAAAAAGTTTGATGAGCAAGTTATGCTTGAAATTCTTTCAGCCAACCCTATCTCAAATACAAAAGCCTATGTAGATGAGATAAAGGACAAATCGCTAAAACGCCATCTATTAACTCTTACTACTGAGATAAAAAGAGTCACAGTAGAAGAGGAATTGCCGTCTGCTGAAGTTGTAGATATAGTAGAGAAAAAGCTATATGATATAACCCAAGACAACCAAACAAGTGACTTTAAAGACTCTCCACAGATGACACATGACACCATGGAGTACATAAACGAGATGAAAGCTCGCGGAGACAATGTACTCGTTGGCGTTGATACTGGTTTTCATGAACTTAACAAAATGACTACAGGTTTTGGAAAAGGTGACTTAGTTATCATTGCAGCAAGACCTGCGATGGGAAAAACTTCTTTTATACTAAACACAGTAAATTCGCTTATCATACAGTCAAAAGGTGTAGCTTTTTTCTCGCTTGAGATGCCAGCTGAGCAGTTGATGCTAAGACTACTCTCTATTCAGACCTCTATTCCTCTTCAAAAGCTTCGCGTTGGGGATGTAACTGATGATCAAAACAGATCTTTGCTCAGTGCCATTGACAAAATGAACTCGGCTAAACTCTTTGTTGATGATCAAGGCAGTATCAACATAAATCAACTTCGCTCAAAGCTTAGAAAACTCAAAAATCAACATCCTGAGATTGAGATAGCTGTTATTGACTATCTTCAAATTATGCAAGGAGTAGGCAATCAAGATAGACACCTACAAGTCTCCGAAATCTCTCGTGGACTAAAGATGCTAGCTCGTGAGTTAAATATGCCCATAGTCGCACTCTCACAACTAAACCGTGGACTTGAAGCCAGAAATGACAAGCGACCGATGCTAAGTGATATCCGTGAGTCTGGTTCGATTGAGCAAGATGCTGACATTATTCTCTTTGTTTATCGTGATGATGTTTATCTCTACAAAGAAGAAAAAGAGAGAGAAAAAGCCGCAAAGGCTGATGGTAAAGAGTTTACTTCACAGTACGTTGAAAAAGAGGAAGAAGATGCCGAGATTATCATCGGCAAACAAAGAAATGGTCCAACTGGGCATGTAAAGCTTGTTTTTCAAAAAAAGCTCACTCGTTTTATAGATGCACAACCAAAAGCCATCATCACGACTTATGAACATATAGATACAAAGTCTGCCAATATAAATGTTGGTGATAATATAGAGATGCCAACACTCTAAGATGGTACTAGAGAGAGTTGAGCTTTTTAAACATAAAGAGCCTCTCTTTTTTTTAACTTTGGCTCTATTTGTTCTTAGTTACTCTCTTCTTATAGAGTATCAAAACTATAAAAAACTTACTCGCTTTGACTCTTTTATCGTAGATGCGACCGTTTTAAAACAGTATGAAAAGACCAAAAATTCTAGAACATATCAAGTACTCAAACTTAAAACAGCTGACTCTCTTGTTTTTTATACAGGAGCAAAAAAGAGTTTTGAGGATGTTTTGCACCAGAGGCTCACACTTGAGATTTATCCAAAAAAGGTATCTTTTTATGACTATCTTACTACTTTTTATGCCTACTCAAAAGTTAGAACCATCTACAAAGAAGAGACACAAAAGCAAAAACTTAATACTAGTGTTGCATCAGAGCATCAAAATCCTGACATTGCAAATATCTATCAAGCCCTCTTTAGTGCAACTCCACTCAATTACTCGCTAGTAAAGATTTTTTCAAACCTTGGTGTCTCGCATCTCTTGGCCATCAGTGGTTTTCACTTAGGTGTTCTTAGTGCCATACTCTTTTTTTTAGTAAAACCCATATATAACTTTGCTCATAATAGATACTTTCCTTATAGAAACTCTAAGACAGATATCTTTATCTTTGTAGCTTTTGTGCTTTTACTTTATCTAAATTTTTTAGACTCTCCAGCATCTCTGCTTCGCGCCTTTGTTATGCTAGTTGTTGGTTTTGTTCTTTATGACAGAGGCATAAAAATCATCTCCATGCAGACACTTCTACTTACCATCATACTTATATTGGCACTATTTCCTAGACTCTTTTTCTCGCTTGGGTTTTGGCTCTCTATATCTGGAGTTTTTTATATATTTCTCTTTCTTATCCACTTTAAACATATACACAAAGTTTGGCAATTTCTCTTAGTGCCTATCTTTGTCTATATCACGATGCTACCCCTCTCTTTAGTCATCTTTTCAAACTTTAGCATCTACCATCCACTCTCTATAGTATGGACTTCACTCTTTACTATCTTCTATCCGCTTAGTATTGTTTTGCATCTTGTGGGGTTCGGGGGTCTTTTTGATACAGTTTTAGAGAGTTTAATCTCTCTAGGAGAGCATGGGCAAAGTGTAGAGATCGGCTATATTTGGCTAATTATCTATGCTTTTATCTCTCTTGTTAGCATCTATAGTAAGAGATTTGTTTGGCTTACTCTCTTTGTTAGCCTCTCTTTTTTTATATACGCGATCTATCATATAACATAGTTTAAGTCCGTAGATAAAGATTATCCATGAGATATAGATCCATAAAAACAGAAACATCATAATAGCAAAAGAGCCATACATCGTAGTGTAGGCTTTGTTATAAAAAACATACTCTATAAAGATATTTTTAGAGATGTTAAAAACCATAGCTATAATAAAAGAGCTAATAAGTGAAGCCTTGGGGTTTATCTTAGTGTTTGCACCTATTTGAAAGATAAGAAAAAACAGAGCCCAGATGATAATATATGGGATAAAGGGTAAGATGTTTATGCCTGAAGTATAAGTGTTTGAGTCTATCATGATAGCAAGTTGTGCAGTGATATAAAAAGATGCGCCTAGAGCTATGGGTGTGAGAGTAAGCATTGTCCAGTAGGTCGTGACCGACTCCCAAAGAGTTCTAGGTTTTGCATGAAAGATTTTGTTTGCAATGTACTCAAAGTTTTTAAAAAAAAGCAGTGATGCAACTAAAACCATAATAAGCCCTATGACTCCCATCTTTGCAGAATTTTTTAAAAAACCATCGATATGCCCCATAACAGCTTCAGAATTAACTGGCATTAGGTTTGAAAATATAAAAACTTTTATAGTCTCATAATACTCCTCAAAACTAGGCAATGATGTCAAAAGAGTGAGCATTATAAGTAGAAGCGGGATAATAGTAAAAATAGTATAGTAGCTAAGAGATGCAGCAAAAAGAGTTAACTCCTTATCTACAAAAGTGCTTATAAAAAATTTTATATGTACGTAGATATATTTAAGAGTTATTTTGCCATCAAACATCAAAGATCTTTAATTTAGACCCATCTTAGCAGGGTTTAAAATATTGTTAGGATCAAATGCCTTTTTTATAGACTTAAAGAGATTCATCTCCTCATCGCTAAAAGCCATCTTCATGTAAGGTGCTTTTGCAAGTCCGATGCCATGCTCCCCACTTAGAGTTCCTCCTAAGTCAATAGTCGCAGCAAAGACTTCTTCGATAGCTTTGTAAGCAATTTCAACTTGCTTAGGATCACTTCCATCAACCATTACATTTGTGTGTACATTTCCATCTCCAGTATGACCAAAACAAGGTATATTTACTTGGTATTTGTCAGCTATGGCATAAAACCTCTCAAGAAGTTCAGGCAGAGCTGAACGAGGAACAGTCACATCTTCGTTTAGTTTTTTACTTCCATAGACACTAAGTGATGGAGAGGCGTTTCTTCGTGCAAACCAGATATCAGCAGCTTCTGTCTTATCTTTTGCAACTCTAAACTCACTACAACCATTTTCACGAAAAACTTTCTCAACTTGTGCAAGTTGATAGTTTAAATCCTCTTCTAAATTTCCATCAACATCACTCACCAAGAGTGCACCAGCATCAACAGGAAGTCCTTTTTTAAAAGTCTGCTCCACAGCTCTAATAGTTAAGTTATCTAAAAACTCCATCGCAACAGGGGTAATCCCACTTGCCATTGTTTTATAAACAGCTTCCATTGCATCTCTTACAGTTGGAAATATTCCCATCGCAGTCTTAGTTAACTTTGGTTTTGGGATAAGTCTAAGAGTTATCTCACTAAGCACAGCAAGTGTTCCCTCAGATGCAATTAAAATCCCACTTATGTTGTAACCTGCTACATCTTTGATGGTCCTCTTTCCAGCTTTAATAATATCGCCATTTGGCAAAACTGCACGAGTTGCCATCACATAGTCTTTTGTAATACCATACTTTGCAGCTCTCATACCACCAGCATTTTCACTTACATTTCCTCCGATACTAGAGTAATCTTGGCTTGCTGGATCTGGCGGATAAAAAAGACCCACCTCTTCCACTGCTTTTTGCAAGTCCATATTTATAACGCCGGGTTGAACAATGGCAACCATATTTTTCATATCTATCTCTAAGATTTTATTCATATGTTTTTCCATAGCCAACACGATACCACCACTACTTGGAAGTGCTCCACCAGTAAAACCACTACCCGCTCCACGAGGAACTATAATGATTTTATGCTCATTGCAGTATTTTAAAATAGCACTTATATCATTTTCATCTCTTGGAAATATAACAGCATCAGGCTCAAAATGTTCTCTCGTGGCATCATAAGAGTATGCTATAAGGTGTGCTTTATCACTATAGATATTTTCATCTGTGACAATACCAGTAAGGTATTCTAAGTGTTTTTTATCAATCATTTTAAGACCTTTGCTTTATAGTTTTTTATCAAGTTTGCTAGCTCTTTGTTATCTGGGTTTGCTTTGTTTAAAAGCTCGTAATAATGAGGTTCATAAGAGTTTAGTTTATTACTCCCCTCTCCCCACCATGCTGCATCTATCTCTTGTATTCTTGTATAAAAAGGAAGCTGTGTCTCTTCTTGCTTAAGAGCTGCATCTGTAATGTTTAGGATTTTAAAGCTCCTTGCATCTACAGTAAAGAGTTTTTCATCTAAATATATAAAAACCAACCCTACAGAAGTTGCTATAGAGAATTTTTTAAAATCTTCTCTTAGTGGTGTTGGATGCCCAATAAAAGAGAGAGTAGTTGCAAAAAGGTCAGAATGAACCCATTGTAAATCTTTTACACTTCTAGTTATCCTATGATATATCTCTTCATTAGGTGCTATAAGAAGTCCTCTTGTATAACCAAAGGCCAAAATAGCTTCATCTCCAACACTTACACTCCACTTTCCATTTGGAAGTGCATTGTTTCTTAGAGCATCAAAAGGAGACATCTCTAAAGTAGCTATCTTTGAGTCTTTATCATAGGAGCTAACCACAATACTTTTGAGTATAATCTCTTGCTCATCTGAAAGCTTGTGAGATATAAATCCACTTATCCCTACATCTATCTTATCTATCTCTATTGTTGCTTGTGAATTTTTCTCATCAACACTCACTATCGGCGACTTTACAACTCCCGCAAAAGTTTGTAAAACTAACAACATAGCTAAAAATATATACTTCATAAACTCTCTTTTTTTCAAATAATAATAGAGTGATTATATCTTAACTAAGCCAATTTTTGATAAGGTTACAAAATATTTTTTATAGGTTATAACTTTATGATACGATTTTTTTTACTTCTCCTACTAACATCTACACTCTTTAGTGCTCAAGTAGAGCGCTTTAGGTGGGTAAAAGATGAAACTTACTTGATTTTTCTACAAAAGCATAACCTTCCAACCTATAAGCTCTATTACGCACTTGACAAGGACGATCAAGAGCTAACAGAGGAGATGAGAGCGGGCGTTCATTGCCAAATACTAAGAGATGATAGAGGAGAAATAGAACAAGTCCTGCTTCCTTTAAATGATGAGCTACAAGTCCACATATATAGACACAATGGCGAGTACAATTTTGAAGCCATTCCTGTTATAAGCCAGACAAGAACAGAGTCTTTTACACTCACTATAAACAACTCTCCATACTATGATATCATCAAAGAAACAGGCTCAAAAAAATTAGCTCAAATCTTTGTATCAAACTTCAAAAACTCACTAAACTTTAAACGAGACCTAAGAAAAGGTGATACTTTAGTAATGATTTATGATCAAAAATATCGCTTAGGTCGCCCTTTTTCTATGCCAATACTAAAGTCTGCAATGATAGAGATGCGAAAAAAAAAGAACTTTATCTATCTTAATGACGATGAGAGATATTATGATGCAAAAGGTCATGAGGTTGAGGGCTTTTTACTCGCTCGTCCAGTAAAAGGTGCTCGAATCTCTTCTTACTTTACAAAGAGGAGATTTCATCCTATTTTAAAAAAGTGGAAAGCTCATTTAGGAATAGACTATGCGGCAAGGCGTGGCACTCCCATAATCGCTGCTGGAAGTGGAACTATAGTCCATGCATCTAGACTTGGAAGCTATGGAAATCTTATAAAAATCCGCCATAGCGATGGATATGAGACTAGATATGCACATCTAAAATCATTTCGCAGAGGTATATATAGAGGTAAGTATGTAAAAAAAGGACATACTATAGGATATGTGGGAACTACTGGTCGCTCAACAGGTCCTCATCTTCACTTTGAACTTAGAAAATATGGTCGTGCTATAAACCCTCTAAATGTAGTTCAAGTGACAACTAAAAAGCTAAAAGGCAAAGAGTATAATGCTTTTGTTAAGCTCAAAGAGAATTATGATCAAAGTATAAATTTACACCTTAATAACCGAACTAAGTATGAAAAACCTGCAAAAAAAGAGAGCGTTTGCTACTTTAACAATGGTGGCTCTTGTGTTTAAAAGATGCCAAAGTAGCTTAAGAAAACTCTATGGGATCCATATCAACCTCAGCTAAAGCTACTCTGCACGACTTTATAGCTCTTATGATGTTTGTGCTTTTATCCGAACGAAGAAGTATCTCAAACCTATACTTATCCGCCACTCTCTTAGTAGCACACTCTCCAAAACCTACCACCTCTATATCTCTTATCCTTGAGAGAGGCTCTAACATTTTATGCATCTCATCTTGTGCTCTAGTTGAGTTTTTATGTGAGAACAAGATGCGACAAAGTTTTTTATATGGCGGATAGAGCCCTTCTCTAAAGCCTATCTCCTCTTGTAAAAATGCATCATAATCATCTATAAACTTACTAAAAAACTCTTCATTAAATGTTTGAACTAAAACTAAAGCATCTTTAGCTCGTCCACTTCGTCCTGAAACTTGTATAAGTGAGGCAAGAGCATTTTGTCTGGCTCTATAATCACTCATATTTAACATATTGTCAAGCCCTAAAACCACAGCTAGTGTAACTCCGTGATAGTCATGTCCTTTACTTAGCATCTGAGTTCCAACAAGGATACTAGTCTCTTGTGTGTTAAACCTCTCTAATGCATCTCTTAGTTTTTTAGCACTTGTTATTGCATCTCTATCAAAAAGCTCAACCTCAGCGTTACTAAACTTCTCTTGTATCACTTTTAGTGCCTCTGCAGTTCCTAGTCTTGAGCTCACCAGAGAGCCACTTCCGCACTTTTGACAAACTTTTGGGATGGCTTGCGCATAGTTACAATAGTGACACCTTAGAGCGTTTGATTTTTCATGTATACTCATCCCAACACTACAATATGCACACTCCACACTAGCCCCACAACTCTCACATACCAAATACTTAAAGTTTGCTCTAGTCGGCAGAAAAACTATAACCTGCTCTTTTGCTTCTAGTGTCTTTTTAATATGTTCAAAGATTAGGGGCGATAACTCCTCTTTTGATTTTTCATATATAAACTCTTTTTTTGCACTAAAGTGAGTACCTCTGAGTCTTGTGTGAGGAAATTTCACATAAGAGCCTAGAGATGGAGTAGCACTTCCTAAAACCACACCAGCCTCATATAGTTTTCCCATATAGATGCTCAAGTCTCTTGCATGATAGCGAGGTCTTGAAGATGACTTGTAACTATCATCATGCTCTTCATCTACAACAATAAGACCTAAATCTTTTATGGGCAAAAAGAGAGCTGAGCGAGGACCTGCAACTATTTTAGCACTTCCATCATAAATTTTTGCAAGTGCTTTTTTCTTTTGAAGTGGTGTAAGTTTGGAGTGCCACATAACTACTTCTTCGCCAAAGTGAGCTTGGAGTCTTTTGTTCATTTGAGGGGTTAGTGAGATCTCTGGCATCAAAAATATGGAACGCTTCTTCTGTGCTATCATCTTTTGAAAATACTTCATATATATCTCAGTTTTTCCACTTCCTGTATCTCCAAAGAGGAGTGAAGTTTGATGCTCTTTTAAAAACTCTAGAGCTTCTTCTTGTTTTTGCGAGAGTTTTATTGTAGAGGTGGAGCTAAAAACACCATTTTGCTTTAACTCTGGAGAGTTGCAACTAAATGGTATCATAATCCCCAAAGCCTCACCTAAAGAGCAGACATAGTAAGTAGAGATAAACCGAGCAAGGTCTAACTGTTTTTTTGAATAGAAAAACTCACTTACACTCAAAACCTCATTTGTTTTAAATTCTGGTTTTTTCACCTTTTCTATAACTACGCCATTAGTAGTTCTATTTCTTACATTTACACTTACTTTAGTGCCTGTGCTTATGGTTTGAGATGAGTGGTATGTAAATGGCTCAAGAGGAGAGCCAAGTAGTGAGATATTATAGTAGTGCAAGATTTTCTAATCAACTAAAGCGTTACAGTTACCTGTATTTGTTTCACAACTAAAAATCCCACTAGTGGAATTATAGTCAAAAGTTGTAGTAGTATCGCCAACTTTGTAAGTATATCTTTTTCTACCTGAGTCAGCTACTACTGCCCAATCCCCAGAGTTAGTTCCAGCTTTTATGCCGTACATCAAAAGTGTTCTATCTCCATCACCTGTAAAAAGTGTTGTATCATTTTCGCTTAGGGTTGGTATCCAACTGTTTTCGCCTTTTACAAGTTGAGTCTGTCTCTCATTTACAATAGCAGAGCGGATAGTTGCAATATCTGCACGACCAGATGCAATATCAGCCTGTTCTTTTGTGCTTGCAAACTTAGGAAGTGCAACAGCTGCTAAAATCCCTAAGACTACTATAACAAAGATTAACTCTATCACAGTAAACGCATTTTTTGATCTTTGCATAAACACATCCTTTAAAAAATATTAATTGTTAACAGATAATATTACCATTTTTTAGTTTAAAATTTGGTTTTGTGGAGGCTTGGAGTTAGATGAGTATCATATACATATGCATTCCACCTCGGGAGAGATGGAACGAGGGAAGTCTTTTTCTATATATACATTTCATCTCGGAAGTGATTAAATGAGACAACAATCAAATGTTTTCGTTTAACATCCATTTTGATCCATTCCATATATCACATCTTGCTGCTGAAGTTGAATTTCCATCATTACAAAAAATGGAATATGTAACACCATTATATGTTTTACTACCTATTGCAGTACCTGCTGTTGCATTACTATCAAAATCTTCTGCTTGTCCATTCATATTAGTAAATGTCATTACAATATTATCTGGTGCTGCTAAGTCATTTTTAATTTTATCTTCATAATCAGTACTATCAATAGAACCATTATTTCCATTCAATATAGAATCACTCCAGTATGGCGGCAGAACTGTTCTATTTAATGTACCCACATATCCTTGCAGTTTTCCTACTTTTGCTTGCTCTGAGACACCTATAAACTTAGGAAGTGCAACTGCAGCTAAAATACCTAAGATAACTATAACAAAAATCAACTCTATCATTGTAAAACCAGCTCTTTTCATAAAGAACTCCTTAGTGTAAAAAATGGGCTACTCTAGTAACCGTGATGGACATTATGTTATAATTTGTATTAAATAGTACTTAAAAATAACAGTGACAATCTGTGTATTTTTATGTTATTTAGCATTCACATTAAAGGGACTTTTTTTGGAACTCTTTTTGCTTAGTCTAGACTATATTTAAAAGCCCTAAAGAGCTAAGGAGTAAAAATGAGTATCGAAGTATCTCGCGCACACGACATTGTAGATAAAGCACTTGACTACAGAGCCATTAGACAAGATATGATAGCTTCAAACATTGCAAATGCGGATACTCCTTTTTACAGACCAAGAGACATAAGTTTTCAAGAGACACTGATGGCAAAAAAGGCAGAAATTTTTAACGATGCTAAAGACAAACTAGAGTTAGCCCAAACTGACAGCTCACACATTCCACTCCAGCATGAGAAAGATTCTAGTCGTGCTACAACATTTTATAGAGATGGTCACATGGCTAGAAACGATGGAAATAGTGTTGATTTGGACGTTGAGACTACTGAGATGAGTAAAAACTCAGTCATGTTTAACGCTCTTGTAATGGCTAGAAAAAAGAGCTCTAGCATCTTTAAGAGTGTCCTAGAAGCATCAAGTAAAACAAGTTAATTTAGTGACTGAAAACTAACTTGGACTTGTTCAAGTTAGTTGAGAAAAAGGAGAATATATGTCATTTTTAAATAGTTTTGATATAAGCGGTTATGGACTAAGTGCTCAAAGAGTCCGAGTAAATACTATCTCGCAAAACATAGCAAATGCACAAACAACAAGAACCGAAGAGGGTGGACCTTACAGAAGAAAGGAAGTTGTCTTTAAAGCTATAGACTTTAATGAGCAGTTTAACAAAGCCTTAGGCGAGTCAACAAATAGTGCAAAGTATGAAGACCCCTTAGATGAGGGGCATTTTGGCAAAAAAGTAAATCCTGCTATAATGAGCGTAGTAGTTGACAAAATCTCAAGAGATGACAGAGATCCAAAGATGAAATTTGACCCAGCACATCCAGATGCAGATGCAAGTGGTTATGTTGCGTACCCAAATATTAATCCTGTTATCGAAATGGCCGATTTAGTAGAAGCGACTAGAAGCTACCAAGCAAATGTAGCTGCATTTGAGAGTTCAAAAGATATAGCAAACTCTGCGATATCCCTTTTACAGTAGGCTTTTGGATGAATAGCGTGATTAAGGATGTAAAATGAGTGAATTTGGCAAAATAGAAGGACTATCAGGAACATCTACTGCTGAGCTTTTAAAACAAAAAAGTAAAGTAGGTGGTGCTGATGGTGAAGCCTTTGCATCTCACTTAAAATCTGCTCTAAATGAAGTAAACGAGTATCAAGAAAAAGGTGAAGTAGCTCTAAGTGAGATGGCAACAGGTCAGGTAAAAGACCTACATCAGGCGGCCCTTGCTATTGGAAAAGCTGAAACTAGTATGAAACTTATGCTTGAGATTAGAAACAAAGCTCTAAACGCTTACAAAGAGTTAGGTAGAACGCAACTATAATCACTCCAATCGTCCACTCTCTACTCTAAAATGCTATAATCTCTTAAAAATAAACTCAAGTGTAATTTATGAACTATAAAACAAAAAGTAAAAAAATCTTTCTTCTTTATACACTTATTGCCATGGCTTTTTTAATCTTTTTAAGCGTGATGCTACTTACTGTTTTAAAATCTCGTCACCTTCCATCTCTATATACAAAAGAGACCTCAAAAGCACAAAGAGGTTCCATCATCAGTGCTGATGGTTTTCACATAGCAACTACCCAAAAACTCTACAAAGCCGTAGTAAACACTCTTTATATCGACCCGCAAAAGATGAACCTTTTTATACAACTCTTTAGTATCTACTCAGGTATAGACTCTAAAGAGATTGAGAAAAAATTAAAAAAGGCAAAAGGTTCAGTGGTTTTAAGCTACAACATCACAGAAAAAATGGCTCAGTATCTAAAAAGACTCTCTTATGAGCTTAGAAGATATGATGTTTTTGTTGAGAGAAAAAACCCAAAAACTGGATATACAACACTTCATGGGCTAAATATCATCGAGAGTGGGGAGAGTAGAGAGTATCCATATGGAGATCTTTTAACTCCCATCATAGGCTATCCACACAAACAAGAAGAGCAAGGATATACTTACATAAAAGGGGTAAAAGGTCTTGAGAAGAGATTTGAAAGAGCTCTTGCACCAAGACAAGATGAGCTAAGACAAGGAAAAAGAGATGTAAATGGCTACATCATTTTAAACAAAGAGAGCTTTTCAAAACCACATATCAATGGACTTAACATTAAGCTAAATATCCCTGTAGGACTTCAAATCAGAGTTGAGAGGATGCTAGATAGCATGAAAAAAGAGCTTGAAGCAAAAGAGATTATCTGTGCGGTGATGGATACAAAGAGCGCAAAAGTTATCACACTAGCGAGTTCAAATAGGTACTTACCTAAAAATATAAAAAGAAGTGATTATCCATCTCTAAATAGCGCTATGACTGAGTATAGTTTTGAGCCTGGAAGTGTTATAAAACCCATAACTTTTGCCCTACTTCTTGATAAGGGCTTAGTAAATCCTTATGACCTAGTAAATGGTCACAATGGTCGCTTCAAAATGGGCAGAAAAGTTATAACTGATGAACATGACTTTGACTGGCTTAGTGCTGAGAATGTTATAGTTCACTCATCAAACATCGGTATAGCTCAACTTGCACAAAAACTAAGTGGCGGCGAGTTTTATGATGGGCTTCTTGATTTTGGATTTTCTAAAAAATCTACGCCTGATTTAGTCTATGAAAGACAAGGCTCTATACCAAGTGCGACTCGTCTAAACAACGAGATTTATAAAGCAACCTGCTCTTATGGTTATGGAATGAATGCAAACTTGATGCAACTCATCCGTGCATATAGTGCTTTTAACAACAACGGAAGGATTGTAACTCCAAAAATAGTAGATAGTTTTGTAGATGCAAGAGGTCAGATAAAAGAGATTCCAAATGAAGAGCAGATTCAAGTTATAAAAAGCTCAACCGCCGATAGAGTCAAAAAAATCCTTATAAAAACCGTAAATGAAGGAACTGGTAAGAAAACAAAGAGTGATGGACTTACTGTTGGTGGAAAAACAGGAACTGCCCACATAGTTGAGGCTGGCAAGTATGTTAACAGATACAACACCGCTTTTTTAGGATTTGTAAATGATAGAGAAAAAAAATACACTATGGGCGTTATAGTCATAGAACCAAAAAGTAGCCAGTTTGCCTCACAAACCGCTGTTTTGGTCTTTAAAGACATCATAGATATAATGGTCGAAGAGGCTTATCTAACTCCAGTTCTTTAACTTTTTCATAAAATCTTTACCATCATCACACCACCAAATCTAACTCTTGAAGTATACCAATCCCCCCATCTTCTCTTAGGTAGATGGAACTCTCTCTTAAGTGAGCTGTTGTCTTTGCATCTGCTCCTATGAATTCGAAATCTGTTTTAACACTGCCAAGATATAAGGCTCCAATATTTTTTTCTTTTAACGAGTAAAGTGACTCAACTCCATTTTCATCTTTACTCCAGATAAGGAGTTTAGAGAAGGCTTCATCACTTTCATCTATCCAACCATTTCTATCACTGTCATATGCTCTTAGCTCATTAAAACCATTTCCGCTCTTAGGACCAAAAAGCTCACTACCATCATTTATAATGCCATCACTATTTTTATCTAATGCTAAAAATCCACTCCCAGAACCCACAAAAGAAAACTCATCGCTTTTGCCATCAAGGTCTAAATCAAAATTATGTTTAATATCGCTAATACTTACCACATCTGTACCAAAGTTTATAACAAGTGGGTCGATAACTGCATCTCCTGCTTTAAAGCTTAGAGACTCATGCAGACTTATCTCACTCTTAATGTTAAAAGCAAGTGAGAAGTCTATACTCTTTCCATCAGCACTCTTTACGCTCCCAGATACACTAAAGGCTAGTTGCTCTTTTTTTATCTCTGTTTTTTGGTATTGATAATCTATGCCCCATCCTAAAAGCTCTCTCTCACCTTCTTGTACACCATCTTTGTTTGATGAGGGTTCTTGTGGCTTTATACTCTTTGCAAAAGAGAGATCAATCTCTCTCCCTGTTAAAATCTCTAAAGCTCGCACTATTGTCATAAGTTTTGGAGGAAGTTGAATCTCGTCTGGTTCTTCCCTGATACTTAGCTCTTTTGGTGTTAAGTTTTTAAAATCCCCCGTTAGCTCCAATCTATCTTGTGTCTTAAATCTCTCTGGAGCATCTTCTTTTTTATCCCACATCTCAAGCCTTTTGCTCTCGTATATTTCGTGACTCTTCTTATGTTCGCTTGAAAGGGATACATCTGAATTTAATATTTTCACAACTCATCCTTTAGTTTATGATACCTATATATATATCGACTATATTAAGTAAAAACATAAATGAGTAAGATCATCTATCTCTAGCATTTATGCTGTTATTTATGCACATATGAGATATAATCTCACAATTAAATTGCCCTTTAGGAATTCTTATGCCATCAAGTAGTATCAAGCCCACCAATCACCGTGTTTATCCCTGTCCCAATGATAAAAAACTGTTGCTTCTAAACCAAATCATCTCTCAAAATATAGATAGTAAAATCATAATCGTAAGCTCGCAAGATATATCTAGCATAAAAGAGTCTTTAGTAGATATAACTAGTGTAGAGGTTCTAAGTGATGATGAGCTTCTTAAAGATGAGTCTCTAAAGTGCGACTTGCTTATAAGCCTAGATTTACCTCAAAAGGCAATTCTCTATATCCAAAGACTCTCTCACACAACTTCAAAAGCACTTCTTCTTTTAAATGAGAGTGAGCAAAAACTACTCTACCCAATAGAGACTCTTTTGGGTCGTGTTATAAAACAAGAGATAGTAGAAGGTTTTGAGTATGAAAAAAAAGAGACAAAACCAAAACAAAAACAGATGTCAAAACAAGATATAAAAGATGTGGCTAAAAAAAGATACGATGAGAGTACGAGAGACCAAAATGAGCCAAAAAAAGAGTTTAAAAAACCAAAAAGAGATGATGGTAAAGCTAAAGAGTGGGAAAAAAAGAAAAAAGCACCAAACAAGTTTTTAGGTAAAGATGAAAAGGGAAAAGCTATCTTCTCAGGTAAGAGCGGAGAGAGAAATCACCGCCATGATGGAAGTCCAAAAGAGAGCTACGATGCTCCTAAAAAAGTAGGAAAAAAGATAAACATCAAATCACTCAAAAAGCCAAAAGATAAAAAGGCTGATTAGAAGATAAGTTCTTCATTAGCATCTGCTTCGTTATTTGCTCGTGGTGGTCTAGAGATATCACTAAAATACTCTTTTTTACCACCAATATTAACCTCTACAATCCCCTCTGGAGTTATAAACTCTCTTTGGATTTGTGGATATAGCTCTAGCACACTTCTGTAAAACTGGGCAAATGCAGGTCCTGCAATTTTTCCACCTGTCTCCCATCTATGCATAGCAGAGTTATCATCATTTCCAAACCATACAACAGTCTCTATGGTTGGCGAATAACCTGCAAACCAACCATCTACATTATTGTTAGTAGTCCCTGTTTTTCCAGCGAGCTCTATACCTTTTACTTTTGCTCTTCTACCAGTTCCCCTCTGCACTACATCTCTTAAAATAGTAGTCATGATAAAGGCTTGCGTGGGTTCTGTTATGAACTTACTTTTTTGCTTTTTTTCATATATGGTGTTTGATTTTTGCTCTATAAAATTTATAAGATGAGGCTCCATTTGCATACCACTGTTTGCAAAAGATGATAAATATTTTGCAAGTTCAAGTGGTGAGAGGGAGATTGTTCCTAATGAGATAGATAGGTTCCTTGGAAGATTCTCAATGCCAAATTTGTCTAACTCGTCTAAAAGCTGAGTTAGCCCTATATCATTTACAAGATTTATAGTCGCGAGATTATTTGAGTGAACAAGTGCATCTCTTAAAGAGACAAGCCCTTTATAATTTTTTCCATAATTTCTTGGACTCCAAGTTAGCTCTTGCCCATCTTTTTCATACTTATATGTTCTTGATATGTCTACAAGTTCAGTAGCCCCTGAGTAACCAAGGTCTATGGCTACTTGATATATAAAAGGTTTAAAAGCAGAACCAGGAAGTCTCTTTCCTTGAGTAGCACGGTTATAGGATGAAGTCTTATAGTCAACACTTCCAACAAGAGCAACTATATCACCACTTGCAGAATCAAGAGAGACTATAGCACCATTAAGTAAAGAGGTGTTTACATCTTCAGATGCTTCGTATGATGGATTAGTCTCAAGGATCTTAGCCTCCCTCTCTTTATATCCTTCTATTCTCTCTAAAGACTTATCGTAAGCGCTCTTTAGTGCCTCTTTTGCAGCATCTTGAAGTCTTAAGTCTATGGTTGTGTATATCTCATAACCACCGCTTTTCATATCATAAATACCAAGGTCAGGAAGTCTTCTAGCAACTTCATCAACTATAAAAGGTGCTCTATTTTGAGTTAGAGTATCATCATAAACTTTTGGATTTTCATCCATTGCAGCTTTATAAGTCTCTTCATCTATCCAACCTAGAGTGTGCATCCTAGATATGACACGATTTGCTCTGCCCATAGATATCTCATAATTTTTTGTAGGTGCATAAATACTAGGCGCTTTTGGAAGCCCTACCAAAATCGCCATCTCTTTTAGTGTCAAGTCACTTAGTTTCTTGTTGAAGTATCCATCAGCTGCTGTTTTTATACCATAATATCCATGCCCATAATAGATCTCATTTAAGTATCTCTCAAGTATCTCTTCTTTAGTTAAAACTCTCTCTACTTTGAGTGCGAATATCGCCTCTTTTATCTTTCGTGAGAGTTTTTTCTCTCTTGTTAAAAGCACATTTTTTACAAGTTGTTGGGTGATGGTACTTGCACCCTCCACCGCTTTCCCAGCCTTTATAACCTTAATGGCTGCTCGAAAAATGGCATCTATATTTATACCAGGATGTTCAAAAAAAGTAGTATCTTCTATAGCTACTAGTGCTTCTATGACTCGCGGTGGGATCTCTGCAAAAGTTGCATAGTATCTATGTTTTTTATCAAAAATATTTGCTATTTTTTCGCCATTTTTATCATAGATTCTAGTAGTAACATTTGGTTTGTACTCAACTAGCTCAGTTATGTCATAACTATGTGAGGTTAAAAAATATCCTAAAACTATAAATGGAGATAATAACCCCACAAGCAAGATACTCAAAAAAATATTTTTAGCAATTCTCATCTTCTAAAATCCCTATTTGCAAAGTTTGCATCTATGAGTGTTTTTGTGTACTTTTGTTGTGGCGAGGCTAAAAGAGTCTTCATATCACTACTCTCTACGACTCTTCCATCTTTTATAACGCAGATCTCATCACAAATCACTTTAGCCGAGTTCATATCGTGTGTTACAAAGAGCATCTTAAATCCATGCTCCTTTTGCAAATCCCTTAGCAAGTCAAGTATCAAAACTCTGGTTTTTGGGTCGAGTGCCGTCGTTGGTTCATCTAAGAGTATAAGCTTTGGCTCTCTCTCTAATGCCATAGCGATTACTACTCTTTGAAGCTGCCCACCAGAGAGTTCAGGTGCAAATCTCTCAAGCAAACTCTCATCTAAATCAACCTGAGAAAAAAGCTCTTTTATCCTGCCATCATCCACAAAAAACTGTTTTTTTATCTTTGTCAGTGGAGAGAGGGCTGTAAAAGGATTTTGAGGAACAAAAGAGATATCTCTGCCACCTTTTAGTTCAAATGCAGCATCTGACTCTATGATGGATTCCATTGAAGATGGGAGCATCCCCAGAAGTGCTTTAAGTGTCAAACTCTTTCCGCTACCACTCTGTCCAACAAGTGCTAAAGATGATGAGATGCTAAAGTTTATATCTACTAAAATTTTCTCTTTGAGGCTAATCTGCAACTTGGATATTTTCATTGTGCTATTCTATCTAATTTCTAGTAACACTTCACTTACTCTCAAAAGACTAAACCTCTCTCTTTAAGGCTATTAGTCTGCATAACTCTCTTAGCTCACCTTCACTACCGCCAAGTCTCGCTATTAGCCTTATAATAGCACTCTTTACAGTTGGTTGTCTGATGGCACCTACTGCATATCCGCTCCTTTTTAGCTCCTCTTTTATCTTTATAACCTCTGCATTATCACCTATAGTTATTGGAACTATCAAGCTCTCTGTTTTTATGCCTAAATCTTGCTCTATTATGCTTTTGTTAAGCTCTATTTTCTCTTTTAAACTCTCTTTGTTATCTCTTATATATCTTAGAGCGTTGTGGGCTAAAAGTGTGTCGTAGAGAGAGAGTGAAGTGGCATAGATGATTGGTCTTGCACGATTTATAAGATAGTCTATAATGTGTATTGAAGATAAAATATAAGCACCAAAACTTCCATATGCTTTACCCAAAGTTCCCATCTTTATGTGGTTTGGTCTGATTTTAATATCATACAAATCATAAACACCCATAAGATTTTCGCCAACTACTCCACTACTATGAGCCTCATCAACAATAACAATAGCATCATGTTTATCGCAAATTGTAAAAATCTCTTTTTTTACCAAATCGCCATCCATAGAGTAGATGCCCTCAACTGCTACTATTTTCCTCTTAGCATTAGATGCAAGTAGCATCTCTTCTAACTCTTCTATATCATTATGCTTAAAAAATTTCACTCTTTTGTTGCCTATCTGAGATGCCAAGACCCCAGAAGCGTGATAGAGTTCGTCCATAAAAAGTTCATCGCCTTTTCTCACAAGAGCATCTATAAGTGCAATATTTGCGCTAAAACCACTCCCTAAAACTACCGCATCTTCAAAGCCATTTAGCTCTTTTAATATATCTTCAAAATTTTTGTGGATCTTATGATAACCATTTACCAAAAGTGAGGCTTTTGAGCTGTTTTGTGGAAGTTTTGAAATCTCTTTACAGGTTTTTTCATGCAAGACTTTGTTGCAAGAGAGCCCTAAATAGTCGTTAGACGCAAAATCTGCAAGAGAGTTATCTACTAGCTCTCTTTGCCTATATCTTGAACTCTTCTTCAGAGCTTTTATCTCATTTTCGTAGTATAAACTCACTGAACTACAACCATATTTCTACCATTTCGCTTTGCACTATAAAGAGCATCATCAACTCTCTTATAGATGGACTCAAAATCATCACCCTCTTCAAACTCAACTACTCCAAAGCTCATTGTAATAGAGATGACTTTTTTATGTGACTCTATAGCTACTCTTAATTTTTGTGCTATCTCTTTAGCCGCATCTTTTGAGGTATATGGAAGTATAATCATAAACTCTTCCCCGCCAACTCTACACAACACATCTGCTTCACGCAAGTTAGAATTAACAAGTTTTGAGTACTCCTTTAAAACCTCATCGCCTATAGCGTGACCATACTTATCATTTACTACTTTAAAGTGGTCTATATCAAACATTACAAGAGAAAACGGATAATTATATCTACTAGCACGGCTTATCTCTTCTTTTAGTTTTCTCTCAAAATATCTACGATTTCCAGTATTAGTTAACTCATCAGTAATGCTTAAAAGCTCTAGCTCTTTTTTGTATATCTCTTGTTCAGTAATATCACTTAAAATTACAGAGTAGTGCTCGCTTGTACTTAAAAGTTTAGCTGCTCCAACGCTAAAGCAATATACTTTGCCAAATATATCAAGTTTAATTTTATGAGTCTCTTTTGGGTTTTTAACTACATACTTAATCCAGTTTACTCCACCTATATCTTCTTGTAGATATCCATCTTCTGCAACAAAAAAATCACTTATGCTTCTATGATTTTTTTTGAACTCTTGTAATGTTTTGTATCTGCTAAAGTATTTAAAAAATATCTTATTGACGTCTATAATGTTTTTGGTATCATTTACCATTACTATGTTAGTTGATGAGTCTATAATATTATGAAAATACTCCTTCTGCCTTCTGTTTGCGAAAAAAAGCATCATGCTTACAATTATAGCTACACTCATTACAAAAACCAAACCAAAAGTAAGCCACTTAAACATAAAGTAATCCAAATCTAAATTTGAGAGGCTATTTATCTTTTTAAACATCACATAGTGACCAAACAAAGTGCCATCAGGATCCTTTAGTTCGTAAGAGGTTACTATCCTATCATCAACTATTTTACAGCCTTTGATAAAATAACTCTCAACTCCATCTCTTTGCATCCTCTTCATAAGCTCTTTTGGAGCATCAAAGTTTGCAACATAATAATCACCCATAAAGATTTTAGTAAATGGCTCTTCTAGTTGCTCTTTATACTCTTTACCCAGAACTACAACTGAGTCTATATCTGACTTTTTGAGCTCTTTAGAGATGGAGTTAAAGTGAGAAATCACTTCAATAATACCAACAAATTCATCTTTTATAAAGAGTGGAACTATGGCTTTTAAGGAGAGATTAAACTTTGCCGCACTTATAGAGTAGATAACTTTTTTATCCTCTACCGCTCTTATCAAGTCTGCTCTTATATTTGAGAGATTGTCACCACGCTTATGCGACCAACTTCTATAAAGTGTGTTTATATCTTTATCAAAGAGCTGTATCCAGATGTTTTTATAGAGTGTTTCTCGTGTGAGCTTTTCTATGAGTTGTTTGTAGTAGTCTTGTTCGATTTTTTTGTTTTTTACTTTTAGAGCTAGGTTTTTATCATTGGCAAGACTTAGAGCCATGGCAACTGTAGCTTTTTGTTTAAGCAAAATGAGACTACCTACTTGCTCACGCATAAACGAAGATTCTGCTTGATGCTTAGACATAGTCAAAGAGTCTTTTTTAAAATTTAAAAAATCCATATACAACCATGATGCACATAAGACAATTAACACTAATGCTGATATAAGTATATATAACCTATATTGTCTCAAAACAGCTCTCCCCTCTCCTTTTCTATTTCCTATTCTTCCATTTTATCACTATATCTTATTAAAACTTCTAAAAATAGATATTTAATCACTTTTTTAATTATTTATCTTATAAAAATGCTTTTAACACCTCTATATTTAAGCCCATAGCGGTACTCTCAAAGCCTCTTACTTCTTCTATATAAGCTTTGCAAAATCCCTCAACCATACAAGCCCCTGCTTTACCCATCCACTCACCACTTTTTAGATACTTTTCTAAATCATCTCTATCAAATTCTCTAAAACTGTAAGTTGTTTGTGAAATATCTATGATTTTTTTATATTTGCTTTGGTATATCATGCAGGTGATAATAGAGGTAAGATTGCCGCTTTGAGATAGTAAAATTTCTCTTGCCTCAGCCTCATCTTTAGCTTTTCGTAAGATTTTACCATTTGCTGTTACTACAGTATCGGCGACTAAGAGAGAAAGTTCATCATAACCAAAGGCTCTTAGGTTTGTCTCATACTTTCCCAAAGTAGCAAGATAAACAAACTCCTTAGGAGTTTTTGCAACTATAAAATCTTCATTAAAATCGTATGTCTCTTGGATAAACTCTATGCCAGCCTCATGCAAAAGTTTAGCACGAGTAGAGGAGTTGGATGCTAAACGTATCAGCTTAGTATCTCTTTTATATATTTTAATGCTTCTTGCTTTGCCTCGGGAAGTTTTGTTTTATCTTTTCCTCCAGCTTGCGCAAAGTCAGGTCTTCCACCACCGCCACCGCCAAGTATTGGAGCTATTTTTTTTATCCACTCGCCTGCTTTTGCATTAGCATCTTTTACACCAGCTGCGATCAGAACCTTGTCACCTTTTACCTGAAAAAGCATTGCACAAAGTCTATCGTTTTGCACTTTAAGTTCATCGATTTTCTCTTTTATATCGCCAGACATTAACTCTTCAACCACTACGCTTACACCATTAATAGTGTCTGCTTTTATCTCAACGCTAGAACTCTCTTGTGCAGTTTTAAGTTCCGTTTTTAACTCGTTTATATTTGACTTTAGTCTTGAGATACCAGCCAATACGTCAAGATTTTTAACCTCAGCTTCAACTTGCTTTAGCAACTCTCTTTGCTGGCAAAAGTATCTATAAGCAGCTTCACCGCATTGTGCTTCAATCCGTCTCACTCCTGCACTTACACCACTCTCTTTTGTGATGATAAATGAGCCTATATTTGCACTATTTTTAACATGAACACCACCACAAAACTCTATAGAAGCATCCCCAAAACTAACAACTCTAACTTCATCGCCATACTTTTCGCCAAACTGTGCTTTTGCACCGCTTTTCTTAGCATCTTCTATGTTTAAAAGTTCTGTTTTAGCCTCTATGCCTCTTAATATTTCATTGTTTACACGAAGTTCTATCTCTCTTAACTCATCACTACTTAAAGCTTTTGGATGCGAGAAGTCAAATCTTAATCTTGTGGCTTCTACTAGTGAACCGGCCTGTGAGATATGCTCACCTAGGACATCAAAAAGTACCGCATGTAAGAGATGAGTTGCCGAGTGATGTTTGATGATCTCATTTCTTGAGTTATCAACCTTTGCATCTACCATTTGCCCTACTTCTATCTTAGAGATAACTTTTATCTCTGAGAGGTTAAGTCCAAAAAAGCCTCTTGTATCCTTAACACTAGCAAAACCCTCAAGTTCTCCTATATCTCCACACTGTCCGCCACTTTCAGCGTAAAATGGAGTAGTATCTAGCATAACCCAGCCACTCTCATCTTTATCCAAAGAGTTAACTCTTTTAAAGTCCGCATCAAGCAGAGCTAAAACTTTTGAGTTATGGCTCATCTGCTCATAACCTACAAATTTATTTGCACCAAACTCTTCTAAAAGCTCTTTAAAGTCTCCCTGAGTTGCAATATCTCCACTTCCCCTCCACGCCGCTTTTGCGCGAGATCTTTGCTCCTGCATAAGCTCTTCAAATCTAACAAAGTCAAGTTTAATGTTTTTGCCTTTTAGCATATCCTCTGTCAAGTCAAGTGGAAAACCAAAAGTGTCGTAGAGTTTAAAAGCCACATCTCCACTAAAAGTATCTTTAGTGCTTCTTAGTTCTTCTTCAAAAAGAGCTATGCCAGACTCTATAGTCTTGAAAAATCTCTCTTCTTCAAGCTCTATTTGCTCTTTTACAGCTGCTGCTCTTTGGCTTAAGTACTCATATTCCCCGCCCATAATGCCAACTACAACATCAACAAGTTTATACATAAAAGCTTCTCTAAAACCCAAAAGATAGCCATGTCTTACAGCTCTTCGTAAAATTCGGCGAAGCACATATCCACGACCCTCATTTGAGAAGTTTATGCCTTGTGCTAATAAAAACAGAGCCGTTCTTATATGGTCAGCTATAACTCTATAAGATGCTCCACTTTTATAGACATACTCTTTGCCTATAAGCTTTTCAACCTCTTTGATGATTGGCATAAAAAGAGATGATTCATAGTTACTCTCAACTCCCTCACAAACAGCAGTAACTCTCTCTAAACCCATACCAGTATCGATGGATGGTTTTGGAAGTGGAGTCATTTTGCCATCAGCACTTCTTTCATATTGCATAAAAACAAGGTTCCAAATCTCTAAAAACCTATCGCCATCACCACCTAGATAATCCTCTTTAGAGTTAAAATTCTCAGCACCTTGGTCATAAAATATCTCACTACAAGGCCCACAAGGTCCAGTATCTCCCATTTGCCAAAAGTTATCTTCATCACCTAAGCGGAGAACTCTATCCTTTGCTACATATTTTTGCCAAAGAAGTTCAGCCTCATCATCGCTATCATGAACTGTAACCCAAAGTTTCTCAACAGGAAGTTTTAAAACCTCAGTTATAAACTCCCATGAGTAGGCAATAGCTTCTTTTTTAAAGTAGTCTCCAAAGCTAAAGTTTCCCAACATCTCAAAAAATGTATGATGGCGGCTCGTGTGCCCTACATTTTCTAAGTCATTATGCTTTCCGCCAGCTCTTAAACAGGTTTGACATGAAGTAACACGAGGATTTGTAGGTCGTGGGATTTCGCCTGTGAAGATTGATTTGAATGGAACCATACCAGCGTTGTTAAAAAGAAGCGTGGCATCTTCTGGGACTAAAGGTGCGGATGCAACTCTCTCATGGTTTTTTGATTCAAAAAATCTTAAGTACTCTTCTCTAATGTCCATCTGTTATTCTCTTTTATAAAATTGCGCGATTATATCTAAAAATATCATTGTTGAAGTTTAATTGTCTCCCTTAGTAAAAGTAGTTTTATTTTTTTATACTTAATAAGCATAAGTAATGTATAATAGTTACAATTAACCACGATAAAAGGATTGATTATGAATGTCTCAAGTACAACGCATTTAAATAATAATAGCATAAACTTAAATTCAAACATGACTAAGTTGTCGTCTGGATCAAAGATTAACAGTGCGGCTGATGATGCATCTGGTATGAGTATCGCAGATGGGATGTCTGCTCAAGTTCGTGGATTAGGTCAAGCGATACAAAATTCAAACAATGCCATAGGTATGATTCAAGTAGCTGATGGAGCGATGCAAGAGTATAGTAATATCTTAAATGATGTAAGAGGACTTACGCTAAAAGCTTCAAGCGGTATTATGAACAACAGCAACAGGGCCATTATACAAAATGAGATAGATGGACTTCTCTCCTCAGCAAACAACATCATAAATACTACTTCTTACAATGGTATTAACTTGCTAAGAGGTGATAATGAGTTTTCTTTTCATACTGGAGCAAATGGTGGTGAAAACATCAATGTTGATTTCGGAAATGCTGGCTCAATCTTGCCATCAGTAGATGTCTCAAACTCAGCTAGTATAGAAGATAGTTTGAAAAGTATAGACTCTGCTTTAGAATCTGCTGGGGATATTATGACAAACTTAGGTGCTGGACAAAATGCCCTAGAATCCAATGTAAGAAATATCTCTGTATCTCAAATCAATGTTGCTTCAGCAGAGTCACAAATCAGAGATTTGGATTTTGCAAAAGAGAGTGCAGACTTTAATAAAAATAGTATCTTAGACCAAGCTGGTATATTTGCATTGACACAAAAAAATATTGTACAAGCAAATGTTTTAAATCTTTTAAAATAGATTTAGTTCACTCTTTATCTCAATGTCGGGATACTTTTTTATAAATATTTCTGCGGCAATTCCATCTCCGTCGTAAAGTTTTTCTCTATTTTCATTTAAAATTGGCGTAGTTTTAAATCCACAACTAGGACTTCTTGCCTTTAAAACTATCAGATCTGTATTTGGATATTTTTTTATAAATGAGTATATCTCATCTTCTAAGAGTTTTGTAACATCTTTGTTTGTCTCATCAGTAATTATTCTGTTTTTCCCATCAATATTTATAACACTTATCCTCTCTCTTGGTGTTCCAAAGATAGGTGCTTCAGGACAAAAAGGGATAATCTCAAAATCTTTAAAGGCTTCAACTATTTCTGTAGTTTTTTTAGTCTTTCCATCATAACGGCAAAGATGCCCAAGTAAACAAGCTGAAATGATTACTTTTTTACACATTAGCAGATAATCACACTCTTAATCTCACTCATCTCTTCGATGGCAAATCTAGGACCTTCACGTCCTACTCCGCTAAGTTTGACACCGCCATATGGCTGAATGTCAAATCTTAAAGTAGGAATGTCATTTATCACAACCCCACCAGCGTCAAGTTCGTCTATTGCTCTTTTTGTTATGTCTAAACTATTTGTAAAGACTGAAAATTGTAAGCCATAAGGCGAGTTGTTCATGCGAGGCAAGGCATCCTCAAAACTCTCAACTTTAACAAGCGAGACAATAGGTGCAAAGACTTCCTCACAAACTATAGCCATATCATCTCTTACATCAGCCATAACACAAGGATAGAAAACTCTTCCCTCGCACTTTACTTCAAGCAGAGGTTTAGCTCCCTCTTTTATGGCGCTTTGCACCCACTCATATGCTCTTTTAGCCGAGTCATCATCTATGAGTGGACCTAAAAAAGTATCATCTTCATAGGGTGAGCCTACTTTTAGTTTGCTCGTCTCTCTTGCCATCTTAGATGCAAACTCATCGTAAATCTTAGCATCTACATAGATTCTTTGAAGTGAGATGCAGACTTGTCCAGAGTTTACAAAAGCGCCATAAGCACAACGCTGTGCTGCTAAGTCTAAGTCAGCACTTGCATCTATATATGTAGCTGCATTTCCGCCGAGTTCAAGTGAGATTTTTTTAATCCCAGCACTTTTTGTGATAATCTCTCCAACAGGAACTGAGCCAGTAAAGCTTATCACACGAGGTATATCACTACTTACTAGTGCGCCTCCAACCTCAGCATCTCCATAAACCACACTTAACGCATCCTTAATGGCGTACTCACTCTCTATAAAGAGCTTTGCAAACTTGAAAGCTGTAAGTGGTGCTTCTGGAGTTGGTTTTAGTACTACTGCATTTCCTGCAACAAGAGCAGGAGCCAATTTATGTGCGGCTAAATTTAGTGGGAAGTTAAAAGGAGTGATGGCAACTACAACACCAACTGGTATGCGTGTAAAGTAAGAGATAGTTTTTTTGCCACTACTCATAGCATCTGTATTTATAGTCTCTCCATGCATAGTTCTCATAGTCTCAGCACTCAGCCTTAGAGTCTCAACGCATCTATCTACTTCAATACGGGAAAAAAATATTGGCTTTGAAACTTCATCAGTTATGGTTTTTGCCATATCCTCTTTTGAAGCCTCTAGCTTGTTTGCAACATCTAAAATCCAATTGCATCTTTGTGCTAGGGTTGTTTTTTTAGCCTCTTTTGCTGCATCTTGTGCAATTTTTAGAGCCTTTTGAGCATCCTCTTTAGTGCATTTACAAGCACGTGATACTACACCTCCACTATAAGGACTTTTTCTTTGGGTAAAATTTTTACTTAAGCCCTGTGTTGAGCCAAAAAATATATTTGCATCCATAAAAATCTCCATCTTTATAGAGTGATTATACCATTTTAAATGGATGTTGTGAACAATCATAAAATTGGATACCAAATCAAAATAAGAGAATCGTTTAAAGTAGCTAAAGTAGGCATCTTAAGCTATTTACACTTTTTCTACATAATTTCTCGCTACCCTAATATAAAGGGAGGCATATATGAAACAGTTAATAATATTAGTGATTATCTCTTTGGCTTTAAATGCTAATACCATGAAGATGGATTATATAGGTGAGTTGTCTTTGTTTGGCAAAGTTGCTAGTGCAAAGGTTATTTACGACAATGATGGTAAGGAGTATAGTATCAAGATTACTGCTAGTGGATCTGGTATTCTTGGAAGACTAACCAATGATAAGCAGTATGTTTTACAAAGTATTGGGGTAGTAGAAGATGGCGTACTTATCCCTCAAAAGTACATAAAGTCTGAGTTTACACAAGACTTTAAAAAAGTAAAGACATACACGATAGACTATGAAAACGGTAAGACTTTTATCAATGAGTATAAAAAAGAGAGGGTTGAGGAGTCGACTTTTGACATTATTAGCGTCAAATACAACGTAACGCACAAGGATGTCGAGACAACCAAGGAGGAGGTTTTAGACACTATCTACAAGGATGATATGATTAGTATGTTTTTTAACAAAAGTAACAATCTCCTTGCTATGAAAGATAATGAGGTAAAGCGTATGACTGCTCTTGGAAGCGAAGACACACAAGAGGGTGTGGTAGTTAAACATATAAAACATGAGGGTGACAAGTCTATCTTTAGTGTAACAGTTGAAAAGGACTACTTAAGCGGTGGCTCTAAAGATGCTATCTTCACTCTAGATGATGAAAATATCTTATATGAGAGTAGGATTGATGGCATACTCTTTTTTGGAAATGCAGTAGTTAGAAGGGTTAAATAGTTATATTTTCTACCAGCTCCACTCTTTGTGGAGTAACTACGATAGCATCATAGGTAAAGTTCACGTCGAGCTTATTCTTTTTCAAAAATGTGTTGCCTGTTCTTATGAGTTTTCTTAGTTTACTTCTAGTTATGTTTTGTATGGCTAACTCATAATCAAGTCCGCTCTTTACCTCGATGAAGTGTAAAACGCTCTCTTTTGTAGCTATGATATCTATCTCGCCAAATCTTGAGTAGAAGTTTCTCTCTATAATCATAAAACCATTCTCATCAAGATATGCACAAGCTCTATCTTCTGCTATATTACCTTTGGCTCTGCTCAAAGATTTACAACCTCAACTTTTACACTCTTAAATGCAGCGGTAAGGATGAGTTCATCACACTCATCTCCAAAAAGAGCGTTGATTTTAGACTCCGCGTGATGGAAGGTTGTAAAGAGTGTTTTTGGTTGGACTTTATCTGTAAACTTTACACTTAGCGGCGAAGTCTGTCCATACCTTGATTTTAAGATAACTCTCTCGCTCTTAAAGTCATCTGCATCTCCATCATTTACTAGCAAAATATCCTCACTATATCTCTTATTTAATGATTCACTCCTTTTTGTTTGTGAAGCATTGTTGTATTGAGCTAGTGTTCTTCCTGTTGTAAGATGATAGCCCGTAAGATTTTTACCAACTATCTCCTCCACCATTCCACGAAGCTTGTACTGATGGTAGCAAAATCGCCCTAGCCCATTATCAGTTCTAAAGTCTAGCTGATGGAGTATCGGAGTATCTTCTGTATGGACTGGCCACTGGAGTCCCCTCTTTCTATGTCTCTCTAAGCGTGTATAGTCAGCTCCGCTAAATCTTCTATATGCGACCTCACGAACTTCATCCCAAACATCTTTTGAGCTCTTATAGTTAGCACTTCCGCCCATTTTATTATCTAGTAACTGCAAAACTTCCCAATCATCTGGCAAGTCGCTCTTTACAAGAGGTTGGGAGAGATGTAGTCTTCTCATAGCATTTATATAGACACCTGTTTTTTCATAAGCTGATTTTACACCTATAACAATGTCAGCTTTTTGTGCTATATCTGTCATAAAAAGCTCTTGAACTACTATAAGTTCTAACCTCTCTAAAGCACTATCTATCTTGTTTATATTTGGATGTATATGAGTTAAATCTTCGCCCATATTTAGTAGCGCCTTTATCTCTCCACAGAGCATCGCATCTACGAGTTGTGGAGTCATAAGCCCCACTTCTTTTGCATCTTGATAGTCTGGCTCGTAGTATGGAAGCATCCCCATATCACAGGCCCCTTGAACATTGTTTTGTCCGCGAAGTGGCATAAGTCCAACCCCACTTCCTCCAATATTTCCAGTCATAAGCGCTAAGTGCGTTATTGCCATAACAGCATTAGAGCCATCTATATGCTCAGTGATGCCAAGTCCCCAAAATATCATAGAGCGCTTTAGAGCGTACTCGCGAGCCACTTTTGGTATCAGCTTTGCTAAATTCTCATAACCCTCAACACTTTTAAAATAATTTGGATTTGCAAAAGGATCATTTAAAATCATCTGCTTAAACTCATCAAATCCCTCAGTTCTATGGGCTATAAACTCCTCACAGTAGATCTCTTCATCTATAATAACAAAGGCTAGCATATTTAGTACGAGCAAGTTTGCTTCATGAGGCATAATTGCTTTATACTTTGCAAATCTGTGGAGTTTTATCTCTCTTACATCAAAAACCGTTAGATTATCATGCTCGCGTGCTACATCGAGGATGCGATTTGAGATGATGGGATGCGCCTCAGTTGTATTTGAGCCGATGACTATCATAAACTCCGTGTTATATATATCGTTGTAGGGATTTGTAGCAGCACCCTCGCCTATAGTTGTTCTCATCCCTTTTAGAGATGGAGAGTGACAAACTCTAGCACAGTTATCAACATGAGGGGATTTTAGCGTTTTGCGGGTAAATTTTTGAAAAAAGTATGAACTCTCACATGAAGTTCTAGCACCGCCTATAGAGCAGACACTCTTTTGTCCATGCTTACTTTGAATCTCTTTTAACTTCATTGCAATAGCTGTAGTAACGCTATCTAAGTCAGTTTCATACCAAACATCATCAAGAGAGTTTAGAGATGAGAGGATGGTGTTTTTAATATTTGGATTTAATTCAAGAAAGGATTTTTTTATGCAAGGGACTCTTACTCTATCCTCAGCATCCACAAAGTCAAAACCATATTTTCCTTTAATGCAAAGTTTTCCTTGTGAGACAACTCCATCAGGATGAGCAAAGATTTTTTTTATCTTGTTTGCTTTTACATCTACGTTGGCAGCGATATCGCAGCCAACACCACAATAGGTGCAGACGCTATCTATTGTCTCTATATTTTCCATATATCTTCCAGTTTTAAACTATCCTAATCATTACAGGAGCCGCATTTACAAAGTCTAACTCTTGTATCTCTTCTATCATGTTTTGTATATCTCTCTCTAAGGCTATATGAGTAGATATTAGTAGGTTTGCAGAGTTTGCTTGTGATGGACGTTGGAGCATAGTCTCTATTGAGATATTGTGCTTTTCAAATATTTTAGCAAGTTTTGCTAAAACTCCTGTTCGATCTGAGACATTTATGCGAAGATAGTATTTTGAGTTTATATCAGCAGTCGCTTTTAGTGTTAGCCTTCCCTCTAGTGGTTTATCAAAACCTAACATCGGTGCAGATTTTCCACTTCTTGCAATATCTATGATATTTGCAATAACAGCACTAGCAGTTGCATCTCCACCAGCTCCCGGACCATAATAAAGTGTCTCGCCTACTTTGTCACCAACAACAGAGATAGCGTTCATAACACCATCTATCTTAGCTATCATCTCTTCTTCATTTATCAAACAAGCGTGAACTCTAAGCTCTACTTCATTTGCATCTTTTTTTGCGATGCCTAGTAACTTGATGACATATCCAAACTCTTTAGCAAAAGCTATATCTTCTTGAGAGATATTTTCGATTCCCTCGATTAGTATATCTTCAGGTTTAGCATCAATACCATAAGCGATAGATGCTAAGATAAGTAGCTTATGAGCAGCATCATAGCCACCTATATCAAAAGTAGGATCAGCCTCAGCATAACCTAAATCTTGTGCCTCTTTTAAGATTGCATCATAAGAGACTCCCTCATCTCGCATCTCTGTAAGCATATAGTTTGAAGTGCCATTCATTATGCCCATGATGGACTCTATATGATTTGCAGACAAGCCATCACGCAAAGCATTTATGATAGGAATCCCACCAGCTACAGATGCTTCATACTCAAAAGCGATATCTTTTGCCATATCTTGAAGCTCGTAGCGATGATAAGCTAAAAGAGCTTTGTTTGCTGTAACAACCGCCTTGCCACTACTTAGTGCGCGCTTAACTACTTCAAAAGCCTCTTCAACCCCACCCATAAGCTCAACGACGATATCAATCTCATCATCATCTAAGACATCATTAATATTGTCACTTAAGTTTATATCTAAACCTCTATCTTTACCTAGATCTTTTACAACCCCACACTTTACAACTATTTCAACACCTGCTCTTGCAGAAATAACATCAGCATTATCTTTTAAGATTTGAGCTACGCTTGTTCCAACTGTTCCAACGCCTATTATCCCTACTTTTACCATAGATATATTTCCTTTAATTTATTACTTTTTCTCTTCTTGAAACTGTTTTAAAAACTCTTTTATATTTCTTGCTGCTTGACGGATTCTGTTGTCATTTTCAATAAGTGCTATGCGAACATAGTTCTCGCCATAAGCACCAAAACCTATACCAGGGGCTACTGCAACTGCAGCCTCTTTAAGGAGCCTTTTTGAAAATTCCAAACTACCCAAATGTCTTGCACACTCAGGGATCTCAGCCCAAACAAACATACTAGCACGATTTTTACGAATCTTCCAACCAGCTCTCTCAAACGCACGAAGTAAAACATCTTGGCGATGGTTATACTTATCTGTTATATCTTGTACACACTGCTGATCACCATTAAGAGCTACCGTAGCTGCAACTTGTATAGGTGTAAACATTCCATAATCAAGCCACGATTTTATTTTTTGCAATGCTCCTATGAGTTTTTTATTTCCTACAAAAAAACCAACTCTCCAGCCAGCCATATTGTATGATTTCGAGAGTGTAAAACTCTCTACTGCTACATCTTTTGCACCTGGGACACTCATAATAGATGGAGTTTTGTACCCGCAAAAAGTTATATCTCCATAAGCGATATCTGAGATAACATAAAACCTTCTCTCTTTTGCCATCTTTACAAGACGTACATAAAACTCCTCAGTCACTGTAGCAGTTGTAGGGTTATGAGGGAAGTTTACTAAAACATATTTTGGCTTTGGAGAGCTCTCTTTAAAGACACGATCTAGATCATTAAAAAACTTATCCTCATCTAGCTTGTAATCCTCATCAAACTCTATACCAAACTTAACTACATTTCCACCTGCTAAGATAAAAGAGTACTCATGTATCGGGTAAGTTGGATCTGGGATTACTGCTACATCACCAGGGTTAGTTATAGCATAAGTTAGATGTGCATAACCCTCTTTTGAACCCATAGTAGCTACACACTCTGTCATTGGGTCTAGGTCACAATCGTATCTTCTTTTGTACCAGTCAGATATTGCCAAAAGTAGTTTTGGAATACCTTTTGAAGTTGAATAACCGTGAGTTTTAGTCTTATTGGCTGACTCTACAAGCTTTTCTCTTATGTGCTCTGGAGTGTCCCCATCAGGGTTCCCCATAGAGAAGTCGATAACATCAGAACCAGCTCGCCTTTGGGCCATCTTAAGCTCATTAACCTCAGCAAATACATACTTCGGTAGTCTCTTCATCCTGTCAAATTCTATTTCGTCAAACATCAAATATTCCTAAGCTAATTATTATCGTAATTCTAGCAAAATTATCTCTACTTTGCTAACAATCTTTATCTATCTTGCACCTATAGGCTTTAAAGTCAAATCATCTCTTATATTTTTTAGAGAGTAGATGTCTGAAATCTTTATGTAGTGAGTATTATCGCTAAGCTCAAGCGTGAGATTTCTTTTTTTGCTATCGTGTTTTTCAACCTTTAGCAGATGCAAAGAAGCATCATAGTGAGCAATGTAAGGGTACCAACTATTTCTTCTTGATGATAAGATTTTTAGTTGCTTGATTTGTGAGACATCTATCCACTTAGAGTACAGTGATCGCCTTAAACTCAGTTCTACTCCCTCTTGTAGTGATTCAACATTTAGCCTTCCATCCCTCATATCTACAACATAAGTCCAGTCAGTAGCTGAATTTCTTTTGATATCAACTATAGAGGAGCTACTTTTGTTAAGCTCTTGTTGCAAAATAAGCGGGTCTGTTGCATACTCTGATGTTAAGTTTATAGTCCAAGTAAATTCTGAATTATTTAGGTTTGATTCTTGTGTTACATATCTGTAGTAGCCAATATTTCTAAGGGTATCACCCATGATTTTAACAAAAAACAGAGGTGAACCACTAGTTTTAAATCGTAAGGTAAGCTCACTTGGTTTCTTAAAAAAGAGATTTAAAAGTCCACTCTCCTTTAGGGTCTGTATAACTTTTACAGCATCAACTCTATTGTTTACAAAATAATCAGATTTTGGAGAAAAAAGTATATCTATATATGCTCTATTTTGCTCGTATGTATTAGGATTTATGAGAGTTTTTATCTTTTGTGCTAAAAGCTCACTATCTTGCAGGGCATCTGCAAAAAAGAGTGAGCTAAAAAGTAAAAGAGCAAAAAATACTTTTACCATTTTTGTCCTCTATTTAGCTCTTTAAACTCTGTAAAACTTATCTTTGAGAGCTTAGAATCTTTATATAAAAGTCTAAGATTTGATCTATCATTAAACTCTTTTACAACTCCGTCTATCTCTATATTTACATTTCCGTGACCAAGGGAGAGTAACCAATCTTTATTTGGATTTAACTCTAACTCACCTTTAAATAATTTTTGATACTTTTTATGGTTTGAAAGGTCAATATATCCTATCCATAACTCAACTTTTGGTAAAATTTTAAAAGATTTTATAACTTCGGTAACCTCAGCCTCTGCTATCTTTTCTTCTTCCTCTATCTCTGTTATTGTTGCATTTTCATCTTCTATCTCTTCTTCGCTTAGGGTTTCTAACTTATCACTTTTAAGCATACTTTGTTGAGCATTTTTAATAGCACTATTATCAATGCTGTGGTTATCAGTTTTCTCACTACTCTGGGCTATTTTATCTAGGGTAAAAAATATAGCTACTGCAAATATCGCTATAGCTATTAAAACATAAACAAAGGTGTACTTTTTCTTTCTTGTAGGGGAGACAAAAAATCTAGTCTCACTATCATCTTCTTCTGGAGCATTAAGAAAATAATACTCATCAACCTTAGCTTTAAACTCACTCAAATCTACATCATACTCTCTTTGTAAGATAGATATAAAACCTTGCATTTGAATCTTTGTCATATCCTCAAAAGCTTCATGCAAAAGAGCTTGAACATGATGTCTTGCTATATGTGTTTGTTCATGTATTTTTTGTGCACCTATCTCTCTTAATCTCTTAAGCCCATCACTCATATTCTCATCCTATCCATCAAAATAGCTCCTGCCACACTAACATTTAAAGAGTCAAATTTATGCGACATTTTTATACTTACAACCTCATCTAACTTTGATACTATTCTTTTGCTTAAACCCTCTCCCTCGTTACCAAGGACTAAAACTCTTTTTTGCTTTAACTTGACATCTCTTATGTCAACTCCGCCCATATCAGCACCATATAAACAAAACCCAGATGTTTTTAAGTCATTTATTACATCAAAGATATTGTGTTCTAGCGCGAAGGGCATATCAAACAGAGCGCCAGTACTTGTTCTTACTATTGGCGCGAGGTTAAGATTTTTAACTCCACATGCCACTATACCTTGGACTCCCATTGCATAAGCAGTTCTTACAATGGCTCCAATATTTCCGACATCAGTCAGTCCAGATAAGACTAAGACAAACTCTTTATCTAAAAAAGATTTAAAATGGTGCAGTTCATACTCATCGATCTCAGCTAAGATACCTTGATGATTTGCATTTTTACACATCGCTCCAGCTGCATCTGATGGAATGCGTTTTACTTCAAAGTTCATCTTCATCAAGCGAGCATACTCTTTTTTATCTACTTCTTTTGCCAGGTAGAGAGTCTTTATCTTGTTTGGATAATTCTGTATAAGATATTGGATTGGTTGTTTGGCATAAATTAACATATGGACATTCTAGCAAAAAAAAGTGATAATGCAGTCATTTTGTTATATATTTATAGCTTAAGTAGTCTTTCATAACAAGATTTAGTGTTTTCTTGTGTTATTTTGCAGATGAGTTTTGCTTGTACTTTTTTTGGTAAATCTAGTTCTAAAATGTCATTTTCACTAATAGCACTATAATTTTGTCTCTCGCTCTGGCTTATCACAACCACCCATTCGCCCCGAAAATTGTCATTTATCTCATCTAATAATTCTAAAGCAGTTCCACTAAAATATGTTTGATATTTTTTGCTTATCTCTTTAGCTAAAAATAGTTCTCTTTTAGGTTGCTCTTTTGCCACTTCTAAGAGAAGTTTTTTAAGCCTGTGTGGTGACTCATAAAGAACGGTTGTAAAACCACTAAATAGAGCAGCATTAAGCGAGGCCACTCTATCACTTCCCTTATGAGGTAAAAATCCCCAAAATAGTAGCCTTGTCTCTACAAAGCCACTTGCCACAAAAGCAGTAAGCAAGGCACTTGCACCCGGCAAAACATCATACTCAATGCCGTTTTCTTGTGCATATTTTACAAGAGCTTGACCAGGGTCACTGATGCCAGGCATTCCAGCATCACTAACATAGACTACTTCTTTGTCAAAAAAAGAGATATCTAGTTTTTCTATAAAGCTTTTTTCATTGTGTGAGTGAAGTGAGATGAAGCGTTGGTCTTCTTTAAAAGAAGTGTTGTAACGCTCTTTTAGTATATGGATAAGCTTTTTTGTGACTCTTGTATCTTCACAAAGTAGGATATCAGCTTCTCTTAGTGCCTCAATGGCTCTAAGAGAGATGTCGCTTATGTTTCCAATGGGAGTTGGAACAAGACTAAGCACTGTTAAATCTCACTCAAATTTGTAGTTACGCCTTTAGCGAGAAAAAACATTGAAGTTTCTAGTTTTTTGCGTAGCGCTTTTTAAACTTCTCAATTCTTCCAGCTGTATCTACCATTCTCTCAGAGCCTGTAAAAAATGGATGACACTCATTACAAATGTCTATACGAAGCTCACTATCTACGCTTTTAGTCTCAAAGCTGTTTCCACAAGCACAAGTTACTGTACATGTTACTAGTTTAGGGTGAAGATCTTTTTTCATGTTTTGCCTTTTGATACTCGTTAATGTGCGAATATCTATATATTTTTTAAATCCGTATGGGGGCGGATTTTTAGAGTTGCAATTATACCCAAACTTATCTTAATTTAGTTTTTGCCCGGAGCCCAGAACAAGTTCGGAGCTCCAATCTTGTCACACCTCCCAAACTAGTTCCCACGCAGAGCGTAGGAGTCAGAGAGCCCTGCCCTGTGCTACTTTAAAACCTATCACATCTTTCAAAAAAGATCTTTACAACAGCATTTTAGAAGAGATAGCAACTACTGCACTTTCGGAACGAAGTACCATTGGAGTATCTAGCATAAAACTCTTTTGAGATAGCAGCATCTCTCTCTCATTTTGAGAAAATCCACCTTCACAGCCAATAAGCACTCTCTTAAAATCTGCATCAAATGCTAGGGGATTTTTGCAAAAGTCAAAAACTACCACATCGCTAAATTCATGCAAAAACTCTTTAATATTTTTATACTCATCAAGCTCCATCATATCGCTTCTCCCACACTGTTGCATAGAAGCTATCAAGATCCTCTCAAACCTTACAAAATCAAGTTTGATATTTCTCTGACTTCTATCACAATAAACAAACGAGACTCTGCTAACCCCAAGCTCATTTAACATGGGAAGTACTTTTTCTATTGATTTTACATCTATAACACACCATGCCACATGAAGATAGTTTTTGCTTTTAACTTCAAGCATCTGGGATGAGACTAAAGTAAGCTCTAAACTCTTGGCATCTAGACTTGAGATTTTATACTTATAAAGCATAGAAAGGTTATCTTTTGCTCTTAAGTCTACCTCATCATCAAGCTTATGTCTACGAACTTTTATAAGATACTTATAAAGCTCTCCTTTTATAGTAATAATATCTTTTGACGCCTCATCACAAAGTACAAACTTCAAAACCACATCCAAACAGAGATGCTAAGAACTACAAATATCTCTATAGCAAAAATTTTATATGCCTCTTGTTTATGACCCTCCAACGCATCTGGGTGCTCTTTATTTAGCCTTTGTAGCTTTTTTGATCTTTTATTTTCTAAAACTATCAGCACAATGGCAAATAGTATCATCAAAATATTTTCTACACTAAAATCAAGATGTTTAGCAGCCATCATAACCACACCAGTAAAGATAACCGCACCAATAACTGTCATTCCTATAGGCATAAAAAGGGTCACAAATCTCATATAAGCTCTTGTATTATCAGCTCGCACAAGCATCAAAAAGTTAAACAAAATCACCGCTAAAATCCCATAAACACTATAGTTATGTATAACTATACTCATCTCATACATTTCATTCATGGTGCAATTCTACTATAAATTCTACGTAAATAGCTATGAGTTTACATATTAGAAGTTTGAAAGTCCATACTATGCTACAATACTAAAACATTTTAAACCATTTAAAAAGAGGCATTTATGAGCGTTACTATACTTCAAGCATTGGATTTTATCTATAAAAATACAAAAACAAAAGCACTTAAAATTTTACCCCTAGAGCAGGCACTCGACTTCATCTTAGCAGAAGATATTTACGCAACTCACAACCTTCCACCATACAATAACTCGGCGATGGATGGTTACGCGGTAAAAATTTTAGATGCAGGAAAATGTGTTAAAGTAGAGCATACTATCTTTGCTGGTGATGACTCTAGTGAGGTTTTAACATCAGGTTATGCTATAAAAATTATGACAGGAGCTAGGATTCCTGAGGGTTGTGAGTGCATAGTTCCTAAAGAAGACACAAAAGAGTGTCAAGATGGAGTTATACTTCCACAAAACCTCTCAAAGGGCAAACATATCAGGCTTTGCGGAGAAGATATCAAAAAAGAAAATTTACTTTTACAAAAGGGGCAGAGGCTTCAAGCCCATCAGATAACACTCTTAGCATCTCAAGGTATAAGCCATATAAAAGTTCACAAAAAACCACGCCTTGCCCTCTTTGCATCAGGAAATGAACTTAAGATGCACTTTGAACAAGTAGAGTCTCATCAGCTCTACAACACAAACACACCTACTCTTTTAGCTCGTGCGAAAGAACTAGGCTGCGAAGTTGAGTTTATCGGTACGGCAGAGGATACCTTAGACGATCTAAAAGAGCATATAAAAAGTGCCCTCAATTCCGATCTTATTGTAACTTCAGGTGGAGCTAGTGTAGGAGATGCAGATTTTACAAAAGAGGCCTTTAGCTTCTTTGGCATGGAGACTTTTTTTGACAAGGTAGAGATAAAGCCAGGAAAACCAACAGCATTTGGTAAGATAGGCAATACATTTATCTTAAACTTACCAGGAAATCCACTAGCTGCCACACTAAATTTTGAACTCTTTGGAGGAAGCATCATCTTGGCACTAAGCGGAGCACGTGAAAAATACCTAAAAGGTATAGATGCAAAGATGCAGAGTGAGTACAGACTAAAAAAAGGTCGCATCTCTTTAGTGCCTGGAACATTTAATGGAAGTAGTTTTGAGCCTTGCAAAAAATTTGCTCCGGGCATGGTCTCACCCCTTGCTAACTCAAACTCTTATATCATGATAGACGCAGGAATTGAAGTGTTAAAAAAAGATGAAAAAGTAAAAGTTATACCTCTAAGATTTAGCTTTACAACAGATAAGCAAGAGAGCCTGCTATAATTAACAAGCAAGAGAGAGATCAGACAACACTGATCCCTTTTCTATATACAGTTCCTGTAAAAGTGGCAATAGTGTTATCTCCTTCATCGCTTATGCGTACTTCATAAGTTGCGATTTTTTTGCCATCGCTTAGTTCTTTTGCTTTGGCAAAGAGTTTACCGCAAGATTTTGCTTTTTGAAAGTTTATATTTGCATTGATACCCAAAGAGAGGTTGTTTTTTGAGTTTGAAGCAATAGCAAAAGCAAAATCAGCTAAAGAAAATAAAAATCCACCATGGACTACATCTGCCCCATTGAGGTGTTCTTCTTTTATAGTAGTACTTACTGTAGCACTTCCTTCTTCTATACTCTCTATATGAAAGCCTAAAAGTTTTGCAAATCTATCTTGTTTTTCAAAAAATTCTCTTATCTTATTCATGTTACTCCTTCGTCTGATAATTCTTTCTTTCTCGTTCCCACGCTCCAGCGTGGGAATGCATATATATATACATCACACCAAACCAAAAAAGACAACCCCATTAAACCGTTGTTGGATTTGTAAAGCTTTCGCCCCTTTTTACTCTCTCCCACAGCTCTCTATCGCTAAAATCATCTAGCACAGCCTGAGAAAAAACAATACTATCAAGCTCGATAACACCCATATCTTTTGAGTAAGCATCATAACTAAAAGCTTGTGCATAACCTGTTGCAGTCTCGTGGACTATAACGCTATGGAGTTTTACTTCTCTCTCACCGTTTACTGTGTTTGTGAGTTGCAAGAGTCTATCTATCATCACAAAAAAGACACGGCTAAACTGCTCGCATGAGGGCGAAACTGGAAGCTCTATCCATCTCTGTGAGTGTTTTTTCATATCTTTTATATACTCTACTTTATCACTACTCCAGATACTAACTCCATGATCAAAAGCGTCTATTAGCTCTTTCATATTTTGCTTCATAAGCCCAAAGTCATAAACCATCTGAGCATTATCTAAAAAGTTTGACTCAAAAAGAAGCTCTACTTTGTAAGAGTGACCATGCAAAGAACTTCTACACTTTTGTGTTGAACACCCTCTTACTATATGAGCATTTTCAAACTTAAACATTTTTCTTATAATCATAACTTAGACTCCCTTGTTTGCATCCCAGATTCTTATATGAAGTCTATCTGAGAAGTTGTAACCTTTAGCTTTACAAAACTCTACTAGCATCGGGGTATTTGCCTCAACGGTTTTTTTATCTCCACCTACTGGCATACAAAAAACATCAGCACTAGGTGCATGTGAAGTTATATCAAATATCTCATCTTCTAAACCTAAGTTTATAGACTCAGCATCTACGCTAAACTTAAAGTAAGCATCTTTTGCGTTAGTTGCTATGGAGTTTATAACCTCGCCTCTTACCCTTTTTTTATATGGCTCATTTGAGTTTGAGAGTTTCACCGAGAGAGCAAAAATGCACTCTTTATAAATCTCATATTTAAAAAAATTAACCGCAATAGTCGCATTTGTCTCAAAACAAATCCTATGACCTCTTTGATGAAGAACTTGTAAAAACTCAACAAAAATTTCATCTTGTGCATATAAAAGAGGCTCACCACCAGTGAGTACTATGTCCACACTTTTTTCTGGAAGCTCATAAAGTTCTAGGATATTTAAAAGTTCTCTGGCTTTTGTTATCTTGCCCCATTGTGAGGAGAAGTGTTCTTTGTTTACCGCATAAACAGTATCGCAACCCACAACTACAGTGCCATCAGGAGCAACTTCGCTACAAGCAAAACCCTCGCATTTTAAGTTACAAGCACCAAAGCGAAAAAAGAGTGATGGAGTCCCAATATAACGCCCTTCTCCTTGGATACTATAAAAATGTTCAACGAGGTATATCATCTATTTCCAATTTTAAAACTTATGTAATTTTTGAAACCCTCAAGAGATCCTGAATCAAGTTCAGGATGACGGGTTGTGGGAATTCATGATGACGAAGTAACGTCATTGCGAGCTAGCACTTCCGTTACTGCGGGCTTGACCCGCAATCTCATCAACCCAACTTCCGTCATTGCCACTCCAAAAAACCGTCATTGTTGGCTTGACCCGCAATCTCATCAACCCAACTTCCGTCATTGCCACTCCAAAAAACCGTCATTGTTGGCTTGACCCGCAATCTCATCAGGCTTCAAAGCCTCTCTAACTCCCACGCTCTGCGTGGGAACGAGACTCACCCACCAGTCTCATAAAAAGCTCTTGATGAGATTTCGCCCTCATCTCCACCCCAACGATTTTTCTCTGGCTTAGTTCTCACAACTTCTCTTAAAACTTCCCCAGCAGCTTTTATATCTCCAGCTTTGATAGCTTTTGATATGCTCATAGCCTCATCAAAATAGAGACATGGGATAAGATTCCCCTCTGCTGTTAGCCTGATGCGATTGCACTGCTTACAAAAGTCATCTTCATAAGGCTCTATAATGCCAAATCTATAACCATCACTCATAGTGTAGTAGTGAGATGGGGAGGAGCCATCAAAACCATCATCGCTAAACTCATACTTAGCTCTTAAAATATCCAAAAGTTCAGCTGATTTTAGCCCCTCTATCTCTTTAGATGCAAAAGAGTTTTGCATATACTCGATAAATCTAACGCTAATGTCACGCTCTTTACAATACCTCAACACATCTATAATCTCATCGGCATTAAGGCTCTTCATCGGAACCATGTTGGCTTTTACTTTTAGTCCAACTCGAAGTGCTTCATCAACTCCCTCAAGGACATTTTTTAGTACATCTTTTTGAGCTATCTTTTGGGCAATTTTAGGCTTTAATGTGTCGATGCTAACATTTATGCGCTTTAGTCCTGCATCTTTTAACCTTTGTGCTGTGCCTTTAAGCAAAAAGGCATTTGTTGTCATCGCTAGGTCAATATTTGGCTCATAGTCATAGATCATCTTTATAAACTTATCTAAATCTTCTCGCAGAAGTGGCTCTCCACCTGTTATGCGAATCTTTTTTACACCCTCATCTATAGCTATCTTCATAAATAAAAATAGCTCTTCAAAGCTAAGCAAGTTCTCTTTTGGTACCCACGAAAAAGGCTTCTCTGGCATACAGTACTGACATCTAAAGTTACATCTCTCTGTCACAGAGACTCTTAAGTAGTCAACAACTCTATCATAACTATCTATTAGCATTGTATATCTTACTTATTTAGTATGTTTGTTTTTAGAGTTTTAAACTCTTCTTCGTTTATGATGCCTTTTTCTTTTAGTCCATAGGCTTTCATAATTTCATCTGTTTTTGACATCGGTGCTGTTTGCATGTGTGTTTTTGAGGTTGCTGGAGCTTGAGCAGATACTGGAGCTGGTGCTACTGCTTTTACCTCCATAGACTCACTCTTTTTAGGGTTTACAAACTCTGTTATAATGTTCTCAGGTGACTCTTCTGATGAGCCTGCTAGTCCAGTTGAAGCTATCTCTGCTTTTGCCTCAGAACTTTTTACTTTTACAAAGTCAAATGCACTCCCATCTTGGCTATCTACTATCTTTAAGTAGTAAGTCTCACCCTCTTTTAAGTCAAGGTCAAGAACTACCTCTTGTATCTGGTTCTTTGTAGCTGAGAGTGTCATAGCTTGTGGTTTTAAGTTTAAAACCATATATTCGCCGTCTTTTATTCTTTGCATAACTGGTTTGTTATTGATGCGAAGTGAGTACTCACCACGATTTACGCTATCACTTGAGCCTAAATGTACCTTTGCATATACATAGACTAGAGCTGCACTGTCAAGTGGTTCTTGGAGTTTAAAAGCTGTTTTGTTTCCACATGCACTAAAGAGTAGTAAAGTGGCTGTTAGTAGGAGTGTTTTTAGTATTTTCATTTGATTTCTCTCTTAGTTTAAAGTCAAGAGATTATATCATAAAGTTTTTGATTGGGGATTGATTTTGAAGAATTCCTACGCTTTAAAGGCGTAGGAAAATTTTGTTAGAGCTGTTATCTTTTAAGCTATGTGCTTATTAGAAGTTGTAACGACCCCAAAGACGAACTCTGTGTTCAGTGTCCATATTAATAGCATTCTTTTTATCAAAATCTCTATAGATATATCCAGCGAAATATTGAACGCCAGCAGCTTTAACTTTATAGATCAGGTCAAATTCATTATAATCGTTATCAGCACCCATTAGGTTAGCTTTACCAGCTGAAGTCATAGTGCCTTGTGCGATTACTGTACCATAATCACCTGTATTATAAGCAGCTTTAAGCAAGAAAGTATCTGCATCAAGAGAGATAGCATCTTGGTTATATGTCATTTGAGTATATAGTGGAGATTTGATACCAGTACCAAAGTTTTTGATAGCTACAGCAGGCTTGCTGTCATCACCATCTACTGTTGTAAATGCTGCACATAGAGTAAGAGCCTCTACTGGAGCTATGCCAACTTTAACACCAAATGCAGTAGTGTCTTCTAAAAGTGAGCTATCAGTCATAATAGTTCCACCTTGAAGACCAAGCTTAAGTCCCATTGGTAGATCTTTTCCAGCAATAGCTACGTCAGCCCATAGAGCATCTGCGCCTTCTAAGTTTGTTGTATATGCAGAATCTTTTATCTGTGACACACCATAGTATGAAGCAGTTACTGTAGTCATAGGGATAGACTTATTTTGTACTGTTAGCATATAAGCCGTGCCATCAACAGCAGCTTTACCAGCATAGCTAGCAACTGGAGTTAAGTCACCAGTTGAACTTAAATCCATACCAGTTCCACCTGAAACATATGCACCAACTAAAGTAGTATCTGGGATATCAGTGTTTACTGCCAAAATTGCATCAAAAGTGTTCTTAAATACACTCCAACCCTCTGAATAAGCAAAAGGAGAAAGTGATTTTGGAAGCTCTTGGCGACCAATTTTAACTGTAGTATTAGCAATTTTTTTAGCTACAAAGATCTGAGTTAGAGCTACTTGATTTCTAGTATCTGTGTTGTTTATACCTGGCTGTTTTTCTGCAGTAACAAGATTTTTCTCTAAACCAGCTGTACCTAAGTAAGATAGTTGTGAACCAAAAGTGAAGTTATTTTTAAGGTCAGCATCTAGGTTTAGTTGAAGACCAACGTTCGCTTGTGAGTTATCTTTATGAAAAACATCTTCTGTACCATCTCCATTGTTAGTACCTGTTTCATAGTAAAGAACTGCTTGACCAGTTGTTACGATATCTATACCCTTGTCAGCTGCCATTGCAGTTGTTGCGATTAGCGACGCTGCCGCTAAAGAAACCATTGTTTTTTTCATTCTAATTCTCCTGTTTTTTTTAAAAGTTACCACATTTTTGAGGTGTGATACATTTTGAGACTACATATTGTACAAGGGTAATTTTTAAATTAAGTTTAAATCATAGGTTTTATTAGTTATTAGTTTACTTTTTAGCAGAAATAGCCATTTTTTGGTACTTTTAACTAATTTTTTTGTTTAAAGTTTCATGATTTTTGCTATAATTCTCTCTATGAGATTCAGAAACCTAAAAAAACATCAAAAAAAAACATCACAAAAGCCTAAATATTTTTATGCTTCCTTCACAAACAGGATAAAAGCTTTTATAACAGATCTGTTTATGATATATGCTCCCATACTATATATATGTGCTTATGTCATCATGGACGGCAAAGATGACTTTCAGGCATCACAACTAGCTCCGCTTTTAAGCACAGCTCTCTATGGATTTATCTACGCCATACTTCTGAGCAAGTTTGGACAAACCCCCGGTAAAAAAGCTTATGAGATGGAAGTAGTAGATAGTAAAAATGGTGAGCATATCGGATTTTTCAGAGCCATTTTAAGATTTGTCGCCTTTTTATTTACGGCGGCAACGCTTCTAGGACTTTTTCTACCGCTATACAGAAAAGATAGAAAAGCTTTGCACGATATTTTAGCCAACACACTTGTGGTTGTAGAAAAAAAGTAAAACCCTCTCCTCAATCTCGTCCCCATGTTCGGACATTAGAACACGTACAAATCTACAATCTCGTTCCCATAACTTGGGAGCGAGAAAATACTTTATACATAGCTAAAAATTATTATGCTACAATAAATCACAATAAAAAAAGGAGTTTTGCTATGTTAAAAAAAACACTCGTAGGAAGTTTGGTATTTCTACTCTATACACCGCTTAGTGCATACGATCTTAGATCAAATATGTTGCAACTTGGAGCAGAGCTTGCTGAAGTTCAAAAAGCTTTTATTGCTAGTGATCAAAAAGGCGTCGAAGTCTCAATAAAACGCTTTGCAGAACACTCACAAGCACTTCTAGGAGATAGAGACAACTTCTCTGCTATGCTTCCTCCGGATAAAAAACATAAAGCCAATGAGGCTGTTATGAGTGCACAAATCATTAATCATAATGTTGAGATAATTCTCAATGCTATTGAAAATAAGCATAATCAATCTGGCATAGTTCGTCGAGAAGAAGCTCAAAGAGCCTATACTTACATAGAGCATGCTTGCTTTCGCTGTCACAACATAGTACGAGATGAATATAAATAACAATAGTTAAAAAACGACTTCTCTGCCACGTCAAAACATGGGAGAGGGAGAAAAAAAAGCAAAAAAAAAGGCTAAGACAAAATGTCTTAGCCTTAAGAAGAATTAAATACACAATTAACACCGACTCCAAAGGAGTCAAGCTTTTATATTAATGTAAGTCTCTCCAAACTTGTTTTTTCCATAGAAATGCGAAGAAAGCAAAGATTACAAGATATATCATTACATTTTTACCTATAGATTCTCTCTCGTGTCTCTTAGTGTCGCCTGAATCTTTCATATACTCTAAAACCTTCTCAGCAGCGTCAGCAGTTACTCCAACACGAGGCATAGCAGTTCCAGCTAAGTGATTTTGAGGATTTTCTATAAAAGTTCTTAAAAAATCTTCACTACGAGAGCGAGTATACATACTTAAGTCTGGAGGTAATTTACCCATATACTTAGTAAGTGACTCTTCATACTCTAAAACTTTTATATCAAATGCAAGAGCATCTTTTTCATGCTTAAATTCAGGTTTAGTTCCTATCTGAGTCCAGTTTTCATAACCAACTGCATGACATCTACCACAAGCATTTTCAAATGCCATCTTAGGTGTAACCTCAGATGGGCTAACAGCTAAATCTTGTAAGTAAGCAACCATATCGGCTACCTCTTGATCTATATCTCCGCCCATTCCATAAAATGGAACCATCGGATGCATCTGCCCTTTTGACTCATCAAATTTATGCTCAACTTTTAGTGCATGTGCAGGATTTTTGATAAGTTCAGCTAAGAATCTAGCATCATAAATAGCACCTGCTTCACTTATGTCTGGTGGGTTTACACCATAGCTTTGGGCTGCCATAACTGGGTCCATAGGAGCTGGCATGCCCGCTTTTTCTATAGAGTGACAGCCAACACAACCTGCGTTTACTATCAACTCTTGTCCGTTTGCAACATTACCACTCTTAGTAAGAGCTGGTAAGTCTTTGTACTCAAAATTTTCACTCTCTACATGCTTGTGCATTACACCATGAGCAAAAGGCTCAACTAGGTAGTAAGTTACAAGCGAAAAGAAGATGACGACTATTAAAATTATTGGTTCTTTATTTTTCATATCTTTATCCTTATACCTTTTTTTCCCTAGATGTTATAAATGGAAGCGCTAGCCACTGTACAACAAAAACTATAGCCGCAACAAGTCCGATAGTACTAAACACACCCTCTGGAGGTAGTTTACCCATAGCGGTCAGTATTATCATGTTTGAGAGCATCAGCCAAAACCAAACTTTAAACATAGTTCCGCGACGATTTGCAGGACATGTGTTTGGACTTCTATCTAGAAACGGTAAGAAAACAAATATAACTTGAGCAAAACCAAATAGGATTAGACCTAAGTCAATATTAAATGGACGAAGAATCTCATAAGACCACAAGAAATACCACTCTGGGTAGATATGTGCAGGTGTTTTTAGTCCATCTGCTGGATCAAAGTTTACAGGATCAAGTGCAAAGCTATAGTTCCAAAATACTAGATAGAAGAAAAAGATTAAGAAAATTCCTACGACCATTATATCTTTAGACATAAAATCATTTGCAAATCTAATTACTTTACTTCCAGCTTTATCGCCATCAAGATATTTTTTAGACTCAGCGTCAAAATCTATCTCTTCGCCATCTTGATTGTTTACATGCGGGATACGAAGTGCCGCAAAGTGAAGACCTATAAGTCCTACAATAGCAAGTGGTAAAAGAAGTACATGCAACATAAAGAAACGACCCAAGAATGCTTGAGCAGGAACATAGTCTCCACGAATCCATTCAACCAAACCATCTGCATGAAGTGAACCACCAGCAAATAGATTAGTAATAACCATACCAGCCCAATAACTCATTTGTCCCCATGGTAACATATAGCCTGAAAATGCTTCTGCTGAAAAAGTAACAAAAAGTAACATGCCAGATATCCAAATCATCTCACGGCCCTTTTTATAAGAACCATAATAGATACCCGTAAACATGTGAATGTAGATAACTAAAAAGACAACAGATGCAGCTACACCATGAATATGTCTCCATAACCACCCAAAATCAACTTCTCTCATTATCGTATAGTTAACACTATAAAATGCTTCATCAACAGTTGGTACATAGTACATTAACAAAAATATACCTGAAACCAATAGTAGTACAAATGTAACTACTAAAACCATCCCCATCGCCCATAGAAAGTTGATGTTTTTCGGAATCCAATACTCCGATGCCATCACCTTTTCTACCTTGTCAATTGCTAATCTTTGGTTTAACCAATCTTTAACACTTGTTGCCTTCGTAAAATGTGCCATTTATTTTCCCCCTAATTTACAGCGTAACGCCATTATCTTTCATCGATTGCCACTCAGGACCTACTTCACCTAAAATCAAATTTGTACCATCAATTTTAAATGGAGGAATATCAAAACCTCGTGGAGGTGGTACTTTTTTGACTAAGCCAGATGCATCAAACATCCCACCATGACAAGCACATAAAAAATCATTTTCATCTGGTCTAAATGCTGGAATACAGCCAAGATGAGTACATAGACCAATAGCAACCATAAAGTTATCATTGCCAATCTTGATATTTCTAGCTTCAGCTTCTGGATTTCCCTTTTCATTCTCCATAACTTCTGCTGATTTTTTCAAAACAAAGATAGGTTTCCCCCTCCATTTTTCTGTAACCATAACACCCTCTTGGTATGTTGTCATATCAAGAGTTGTAAATCCTGCTGCTTTTACACTTGGGAGTGGGTCCCAAGTTTTCTTCATTGCGACTAATGAACCTACAGCACCAACTGCTGCTACAGCACCAAACGCTTTGCCCATAAAACCTCTACGGCTATTATTTTCCATATTTGCTACTTTAGTGTGAATTTTAACCCTGATTATACACTAAATTAGTTTTAATTATTTATAAATTTAAGCTAACTTTCAGAAAATCAACCAATTTTTTATTATTATGTTCCACTTTGTAATACTCGTGTATTTTGCGAGCTTTTAATATTGTCAAGAGTTGACTATTTTGGTAGTTTTGGACGATAGGAATGTTTAGTTTCTTAAAAATTTCTAAAAAATCTTCGGGATAATCTTCTCTTTGAACAAAGATGGGTTTTCCCCCAGATGCAAGATTTTCTAAAACTGCTTGATGTGATGAAGTGATAAGAATTTTTGACTTTTTAATGACATCATCATACTCCTCAAACTCATAATGTCTCTCAAACTTCTCTTTTAACATATCCTCATAATCAAAAAAGTAGTAAAAGCCTAAAAGTAAATCAACATCTACACCATCAAGTAAAGAGAGATTTTTTTCTAGCTGTTTATCATAATCATCATCTCCAAAGAAAAATGAGATATCTATAATTTTTTCTTCATTTATAAAATACTTCTCATCAATGACTAAAGTGTTTAAAATACCTTCTCCTTCTAAATAAGGAGATATTAAAAATTCATCTTCTTCTTTTTTGTCATTAGCATCATCACTAATACGAACAAATCTTGAGAAGTAAGCTCGCATGTCTTGTAACATATTAGGATTTGCTTCTGAGGAGTCAAAGATAAGTCTGTCACCATGATTTGCAATCTGAGGAATGTTCCTTACAACATCAACACCTACACTCTTTTTTACACCAAATTCAGATGCAATCTGTGCAATGCGATAGTCAGAACACAAAAGTGTGATATCAACATCTTTTAGAAGTCGCATAATCGTACAAGCTCTTCTAAATCTATCCAAACCAATACGATGACCTGTATGAACATAGTAGTAAGTTTTAGGGTTTAGCATTTTTTTCCTTCTTTTTGGTATTAGTGCTTTTTTTCGTCATTGCGGGCTTGACCTGCGATCTCATCAGAGATTTAATGTTTATGTGACTTTTTAAACCCTCAAGAGATCCTGAATCAAGTTCAGGATGACAGGTTGTGGGAGTTAAGAATAACAACACTTCTGTCATTGTGGACTCGCCTCTTCATCATTGAAAGCCAAACATTTTTGTCATTGAAAGCCAAACATTTTTGTCATTGCGGGCTTGACCCGCAATCTCATAAGACTTTAAACTTTTTCAGACACCATTTTTTCATTTTTCGCTGCTATTCTTATATAGATATGCAGTATCTCTATAGCTGCCGGAGTTATTCCGCTTATGTTCATCGCAGCTTGCAAGGTTGGCGGATTGTAAGTTTCTAGTTTTTCTATTATTTCGCTTGAGAGTCCGCTTACTCGCTTAAAGTCAAAGCTCTCTGGGATAGCAACTTTAAGATACTTTTTCATTCTTTGTATCTCAAGCGATTGTTTTTCTACATATCTTGCGTATTTTGCTTCTACAAAGATCTCTTCTTTTATGTAGTCATCATATTTTTCTAGCTCTGGAGCTATTTTTAGCATCTTCTCTACATTAAAACTCTTTCTTGCAACGAGTTGAGCAGCAGTTGCTATGTCTTTGATGGGTGCTTCATCCATTGACTCTAAAAAGGCTATAAACTCTTTGTTTGGAGTAAATTTTGTATTTTCTAAAAATAAAGCACCCTCTTTTATCTGCTTATCTTTAAGTTTAACGCTCTCATAAAACTCATCGCTTAAAAGCCCTAGAGCGTGTCCATAGTGGCTAAGTCTTGTATCTGCTGACTCCTCGCGCAGTAGAAGTCTATACTCCGCACGAGATGTAAACATACGGTAAGGCTCATTTGTTCCTTTTGTAACTAAATCATCGATCAAAACACCAATATAAGCCTCATCTCGTCTTAAAATAAGTGCCTCTTTGTCTTGCAATGAAAGGGACGCGTTGATGCCAGCCATAATGCCCTGTGCTGCTGCTTCTTCATAACCTGTAGTTCCGTTAATCTGGCCAGCTAGATAGAGCCCTGATATTTTTTTAGTCTCAAGCGAATGCTTTAGTTCTCTTGGATCTACAAAGTCATACTCTATAGCGTATCCATAACGAACTATCTTTGCATTCTCAAGTCCTTTTACTGACTTTATCATTTCACGTTGCACTTCTGGTGGAAGAGAAGTTGACAAGCCGTTTATATAACACTCTGTATTGTCTATAGTTTGTGGTTCTATAAAAAGATGATGCCTGTCTTTATCTGCAAATTTACTTACTTTGTCTTCTATGCTTGGGCAATATCTCGGACTTTTTCCTGCTATTTGACCGGTAAAAAGTGGTGCTCTATAAAAATTTGAAGAGATTATTTCATGAGTTTGTTCATTTGTATAAGCAATGAAGCAAGGAAGTTGTTTTTTTGTGGCCCTAAACTTATCTCTAGAAGTACGAAAACTAAAAGGACTTGGAAGAGTGTCACCACCTTGTTCTTCCATAACAGAAAAATCAATAGTTGAGCTATCTACTCTCGCGCAAGTTCCTGTTTTTAGACGTGAAATATTTAAGCCACAATCATCTCTAAGAGAAGCACTTAAACTCTCACTTCTCTCTTCTCCATAACGCCCACCTTTTTTTTGGATTTCACCTACGTGAATAATTCCATTTAAAAATGTTCCTGAGGTTACGATGACTCTTTTAGCTCTATACTCATTTAGTAGATCAGTTCTTACGCCTTCTACTTTTGGCGAGGCTAAAGCCTCACTTCCTATTATTAAAGAGTCTGCTGTCTCTTGCGTTAAGTGCAAGTTTGGAGTGTTAAGCACTACATTTCTAGCGATAATTTTATATCTATCCATATCTATCTGAGCTCTGGTTCCTCGAACTGCTGGACCTTTTGTGTGGTTTAAGATGCGAAACTGTATCCCCGCTTCATCTGTGATGAGCCCCATCTCTCCACCAAGTGCATCTATCTCGCGAACTAAGTGCCCTTTTGCAAGTCCACCAATAGCAGGATTACAGCTCGTAGCTCCCACATTTTCTGCTAACATCGATATCATAAGAGTTTTATTGCCCATTCTAGCACTAACTAGTGCAGCTTCTATGCCAGCATGTCCGCCGCCGATAACTATTACATCATAATTCATCAAAATTTTTCCTATCACTTTTGCATCGTAAGCGCAATTTTAGCATTTTTGAGTATTATTTGCATACTAATATATAGAATTCTTTAAGGTATTTTAAAATGAGCAAAGATGCAAAAGGGACGTTTGAAGATTATGTTCCTGAGATTTTGGAGTTTGATGAAGAGATTGATGGATGTGATGAGCATAAGATTAGAGATGAGCATCTAAGTGCGAAAGAAAAAATTTTAAAAGATTTTAAAGAAAAACAAGCCAACAAAAGAGTCTATAGACATCCTATCCGAACTGAAAATGAGAAAACATGATACAAAAAGCACATGAAGCTTACAACACTCAAAACTACGATTTAGCACTAAAACTATACAAAGAATTAGCCCAGCAAAACAACGCTGAAGCGATAACATCTTTAGGTTATATGTACCAAAATGCAAAAGGCTGCGAACAAGATGATGCAAAGGCGCTAGAGCTTTATGAGAGTGCAAGTGAGTTAGAGTATCCTTTGGCTTTTTTTAACCTTGCACTTTTATATATGAATGGTTTAGGCGGAGTAGAGCATGACCAGTTTAAGGCGCATGACCTTTATATGCAAGCTGCCATAAGAGAAGTTGTTCCTGCAATGTATGAAGTAGCTTTGATGCTAGAGCGTGGGCTTGGCTGTTTGCAAAATTTTTCTGAGGCTGCTTTTTGGTATGAAGAGGGAGCAAAAAGAGGACATTTAGAATCTTTTAACAATCTAGGCGTACTCTATAAAGATGGTCACGGTGTCGTGCAAGATGAAGCAAGATGCTTTATCTGCTTTTCTCGTGCAGCTGAGGGTGGTTTGGCTGAGGGACTTTATAACTTAGGACAACTTCATGATCAGGGTATAGGATGTGAGATAGACCACGATAAGGCATTAGAGCTTTGCAGACAAGCGGCGTACAAGGGACATGAAAAAGCTAAAGAGATTATAAAAAACCTACAAGAAGATGGCAAAATTGTCTTTTGATAAAAACAAGGAAAACTAAATGTTCACAGGGCTCATAAGAGAGATAGCAAGAGTTAAAAGTTTTACAGGTGAGAAGCTTTGTATCTCCTCAAAGTACAAAGCAAAACTAGGTGATTCCATCGCTATAAATGGAGCTTGCTTGAGTGTTGTAGAAGTTTTACCTGATGGCTTTTGCGTTGAACTCTCAAAGGAGTCACAAAAAGTTTTAGCTACAGAAAATTACAAAAATGAGGTTCATATAGAGCCTGCTATGATGATGGGCGATAGATTTGAAGGTCATGTGGTTCAGGGTCATATAGATGCTATAGGAGAGATAAAAGAGATAAAACAAAATGGTAACTCTTATGATGTTTTTATAGAGATAGACAAAGAGTTTATACCCTTCATCGTGCCAAAAGGCTCTATAACTATTGATGGAGTGAGCTTGACTGTAAATGATGTAGGAGCCAATAGTTTTAGACTCACAATCATCCCCATAACCATGAGAGAGACCCTTTTTAAGAACTATCATAGAGGAACAAAAGTAAATGTTGAAACCGATATGTTTGCAAGATATGTTTCACACATTATTTCACATCAAACAAAAACTAAATCTAGCGTTTCATGGAACGATATAGACTCTATATCTGCTATGTATTAATATTTCTATCACATAAATTTAAATTTTTTTAGTCATCTATCTTTCATTCACTTCTAGGTTGTAAAATAGCGTCAAAGTATGCATTAAACATTGCAGTATAAGTTAATATTAAACCAAAACTGTGGAGCAACACATGACAACAAAAGCACTATTGCTCTTTTTAGCTATCTTTACCATAAATTTATGGGCAGTAACTATAAAAGAAATTCCAAAAAATGTAATTATTCAAGGAGAAAATGGAGGTCTTGCCAGTAGTGGTGCTGCCTGGGACTCATCAACAATTAAAAATAAAGTATATGTTATGTTTTACATAGACCCTGATGAGAAAGATACTAATGTCCATTTTTCAAATAAGTTAAACGAGAAAAAATACAACAAATCCAACTATGGAAATATCGCTATCGTCAATCTCGCAGCGACGTGGAAACCAAACCTCATTATAGAAACTCTTTTAAAGAGCAAACAAGAAGAGTTTCCTGATACCATATACGTAAAAGATAAAAAAAGTATCCTTGTAAAAGAGTGGGGATTAAAAGATGATGCTTCAAACATACTTATCTTTTCTAAAGATTCAAAACTACTCTTTTACAAATCTGGGAAAATGAGTGAAGATGATATAAAAAAAGCTTTTAATATAATAGAAGAAAACTTATAATGTTAATCTCTCAAAGGTCTTGCATCAGGATTACATTTGATTTTATGCTTCATATCTACTAGCTCTAAATCTTTAAGATTTTCTTTGGAGGCAATCGTTGAATTTCTTATGCTCTCTTGTCTATTTACATATACATTAAAGCCATTTTCATATAGTGCCAATCTTGTTGCTAGTGCTGTTGAGTATGTGCTTAAGATGCCATCAGCTTTCATGGAAGATGAGATATCTCTAAAATACTCCCCAGTCCATAGTGCATAATTGGCTTTTGGTGAAAAAGCGTCTTGATAGACTATGTCAAACTTGTTTTGAAAACTCTTAATATACTCTCTTGCATCTCCTAAAAATATCTCTATATGAAAATTCTTATCGCTATATATTTTATTTGCCAAAAGTTCATCTATGATGTGTTTAAACTCATCAAAAATCTCTGGGTAGGCAAAATCTTTTAGTGACTCAACTAGCCCTGTATCTAGCTCTGGGGAGTAGATATTTAACCGTTGCTTTAAAGAGTGCTTCTTATGATAGTAGAGCGAAGCAAGAGTATTAAAACCAAGTCCAAAACAGATATCTAAGATATTTACTTCATCTCTATTTTGCATCATATTCATAGTTGGAATAACATGCTTTAAAAGAGACTCATTTAAAGCTCCATCTTTAGTAGAGTGATAATGTTCATCGTACTCTTTTGAGTAAGCTGTAAATGTGCCATCATCACTTAAAATGATATCGTGGAGAGGGCTATTGAAATTGTGTATCAAAGTGACATGCTCTTTTAGTAAGCTAGCTCATGAAGTTCTTTAAAGAGATATGCTTCTATGATCTCTTCTAAATTTCTTTGAGTATGAGCTACTAAAACCATCATATTTTGCTCCATAAAAGGCCAAACGTATTCATTGTCATCTATGACGACTGCGCACTCGCTAAGGCTTGAAAAGCCATCTCTATCGCTAGAGTGATTTGCTTCTAAAAGCTGGCCATTTTCCACTAAAACCTGAGTCCAAATTTTAGCATCATCAATCTTACTTAGTGAAGATGTGCTTACATCATCACTACTCATAGGTAAGAGAATATACATCTATCCCTCTACCTTTGATAGGTCAAGTGCAAGTGCATCATTGTCCATGATATCTATATCTTTGCGTAAAACTGCTTTTGCTATATCTTTAGCATCACTAAGTGAGTGCATCTTGTAGGTTCCGCACTGATAAATATTTAACTCTGGGATATCTTTTTGCTCTTTTACTTCTAAAACATCTCTCATAGAATCTTCCCAAGCTTTTACAACTATCTCCTCATCTGGCTGTCCTATAACGCTCATATAAAAACCTGTTCTGCATCCCATCGGAGATATATCTATAATCTCTGTTTTATCTGAGTTTAAATGCTCTCTCATAAAACCTGCAAAAAGATGCTCTAATGTATGTATACCCTCTGATGAGAGTGTCTCTTCATTTGGCTTTACAAAACGCAAGTCAAAAACTGTAATATCATCCCCTGATGGAGTTTTCATTCCTTTAGCCTTACGAACTGCTGGAGCTGGCATAATGGTGTGGTCTACTGTAAATGAATCTAGTAATGGCATAGTTAATAATCCTTAATTTTATTTCATAAAATGAAGGGTTGCTTCATTTATTTTGTTGCATTGTTGAAGTAATTGTATCAAATTTTGATTTATTAACATTGAAGTTGTAAGATTAAATTTTAAATATGTGAAGTTATAGTTTTGGAACCGCGAACTTGTTTCGGGCTTTGTTACATCAAAGCTTATCTAGCCCCGAACAAGTTCGCGGTTCCGAGATAGAATTGAAGTTGCTTAATTAAGTTGTAGAATAGGTTTGAGTGGTTGTTATGCATTCCACCTCAGGAGAGGATGAAACGAGAAAAGTAATCAATTTTTTATAGAAAATTAAAGATGTATTATGCATAATATTGATAATTTATTTGAAAGGAAAAACAGATGAAAACTGAAGATTTTATTATTGGTATTCCGGTACTTACTTCTATCTATTTTATAGAATTTTTCTTTTTACTAAATTTTTAAAATAAAAGTTTTAGATTTACTGTAGCTTGTGCCCAACTCAGACCGAATGCGTACTTTAGTACGCCGAGTGTCTGAGTTGGGTGCAAGATGCTGTGAAGCTAGAATCTTTTAAACTCTAGCTTCTTCGCGACGTTGTAGATAAGCCCAGTTATCGTCGATACGCTCTTGCCACTCTTTGATTAAGTACTTATACTCATCTTTAAAAAGGTGCTTAAAACGACCTTGTGCAGCTAGATAATCCTCTACTGGAACTATGTTTTTAGGTCTGTATGTGATGTTTAACTCTTTACCATCTATGATCTCATATAGAGGGAAAACTAGTGAGTCAGTTGCTAAGTCAGCTATAGTCATAGTATCTTTAGGATCAAACTTCCACTCTGTCGTACATGGTGATGCAGCATTTATAAATACTGGACCATCAACTGCAAAACCGTGTTGGATTTTTTTAACCATATCTTTCCATTTGTTTGGAGAGACTTGTGCAGAGTATGGGATATGGTGTGATGCCATGATAGAGACCATATCTTTTTTGTTTCTTTTCTCACCATAACTTACACGACCAGCAGGTGAAGTAGTAGCACTAGCACCTATTGGAGTTGAAGATGATCTTTGTCCACCTGTGTTTGCATAGACTTCATTGTCAAGTACGATATGCATCATATTGTGACCTCTCTCCATACATCCAGAGATCCACTGAAAACCAATATCATAAGATGCACCATCACCTGCAAAAGATACAAATTTAGGGTTACGTTCTGGTTGCTTTAGACGGCCTTTTCTCTTAAGAGCCTTGTACATAGCCTCAGCTCCAGCTACCGCTGTAGAGCCATTTTCAAAACCAATATGAATCCATGAAGCATCCCAAGATGTATATGGATAAACTGCCGTACAAACTTCTAAACAGCCTGTTGAAGCTGAAAGAACTAAGTCATCATTCGTTGCATTTAAAACTTCACGAACGATAATAGAGTGTGCACAACCAGGGCATAAAAGGTTAGCACCCTCAAAGCGATCTGCTGATGTTGAGAACTCTTTTAAGTTTTTTATTTTTTTCATTTCACTCATAGTATTCTCCTATAAATATGATAGTTTCGGTCCACGAACACCGATAAACTGTTGTAATGGAGTTGTTACTTTACCAGCATCAACATTTGCCTGAAGCTCTGTGAAGAGATCTACTAATTGTGCCTTAGTTAAATCACGACCACCTAAACCATAAACATATCCTGAGAGGAGTGCTTTTGTGTCAGTATTAAATAGTGAGCCTGCAATTTCATTAAATAGCATTCCAGGTGCACCGTTTGGAGATGATCTATCAAGTGCAGCTATAGCTTTTATATCTTTTAGTGCATCTCTTATTTGTGCAAAAGGAAATGGTCTTATAACGCGGATGCCAACAACACCAGCTTTTATGCCTTTTTCTCTCATTTCACCTGCAACTTCACGAGCAGTCTCAACTGAAGAGCCAAGACATACTACACATACATCTGCATCTTTTGTTTCGTACTCTTCTACGATGTTGTATCTGCGACCTGATAGTTTTTCAAAGTCTTTAAATACTTCTTCAATTTTTGGTAAAACTTTTGTCATAAGGTCGTTATGTTGGCGAGCTTTATGCTCAAAATGCCAGTCTTCTTCTGTTTGAACGCCATGAGTTACAGGATGCTCAAAGTCAAGCATATCATTCATTGGTTTATAATCACCAACAAAGTTGTAAGCAGCGTCATCACTTATTGTTGTAACGCCTTGAGCAGTGTGAGAAGTCATAAATCCATCTTGATGAACCATAGCAGGAAGTCTTATATCGTGGTCTTCACTAACCCTAAACGCTATAAAATTTAAGTCATAAGCGTCTTGAGGACAATAAGCATCAATTTGAATCCAACCGCTATCACGACCTAGGTACATATCAGAGTGATCACCATTTACATTTAGCGGAGAAGCCAGTGCACGGTTTACTACATTTAGAACTATTGGAAGACGCATGCCAGATGCTTGGTAAAGTGTCTCAACCATCAGAGCAAAACCCTGTGAAGATGTAGCAGTTGCCACACGACCACCAGCAGCAGCAGCGCCAATACAGCCAGACATTGCGGCATGTTCAGACTCAACCATAACAAACTCACCCTCTATATAGTTGTCTGCTAGAAACTTTGCATAACCTTCAACGATTGGAGTCGATGGAGTAATTGGATAAGCTGCAACCACATCGATTTGACACTGTCTTAAAGCTTGAGCAGCAGCAAAGTTACCATCCCATACTTCGATATCTCTTAATTCCATTTTATCAAATGCCATTACTATTTCTCCTCATCTTTTGTAGGCCATGATGCTATCTCTGCCTCTTCATCTGCTTGTTCTGGGAACATTAGTAGTGATTTAGGGTTTGTCGGACAAACCTCAACACAGATTCCACAGCCCTTACAGTGATCCATATCTATTCCTATCATTTTTTTATCTCTTGAAATTATTGAGACATCTGGACAGTAAACCCAGCAAAATTGACAATCGATACAGTAATCTTTGTTAAATATTGGCTTAATAAGTCTCCAATCAGCAACACTAGCAGTATAAGAGCTATTTTCTGAATAGTCACGATCTTCTTGTCTTGTTCCAGCAATATCGTCAATCTTGCCATCAAATGAGCGAAGCATAGCCCCTATTTCAAATTCATCCCATCCTTTTTTTGCCATCATAAGCTCCTTATTTCACTTCATCATAAGCACGCTGAATTGCAACCATATTTGCATCAACGATCTTTTGTGGTAGTTTGTCAAGAATTCTTTTCATGCTATCTTTAAAAAATTCTATTTCATACATCTCTGATACTTTCATAAATGCACCTAACATTGGCGTATTTGGGATAGGACGACCAATAGTTTCATTTGCAATAGTTATACAATCAACAGTATAAACTTCCTTACCTTCCAACTTAGGCTGAGCTGCTACGAGCTCCTCTTTACTTAGATGGGTAGTTATTATGTATTTTGTATTATCTTTATGATTTATAGTAACATCAGTTGTAAATGTCAGTGCGGGATCAATAACAAATACAAAGTCTGGTTTCATGTACTTTTCATGATTCATAATCATCTTATCATCAACACGATTATAAGCTGTCATCGCTGCCCCACGCTTTGCAGATCCATAAAATGCAAAAGCTTGTACATGTTTACCAGTTGTAGATATAACATCTGCTAAACCTTTTGCCCCCGTTACAGCGCCTTGTCCAGCACGACTATGCCATCTAATTTCTAGCATAAGTTCTCCTTCTTTTTATTGCAGTAAGAATTTTTTAGTTCTATTGGTATGTATTTTAGAGAAGTTGCTCTTAAATACAGCTTGAGTCTATCTACTTTTTTAATAACTAGCACAAATATCTCTATTTTACTTATTTTTAAGATACCCAACTGCTTCTAAAACATCACTAAATATCACATTTGTATGCTCTTTTAGGGCGTCAAAAGCATCATAGCCACTCAAAACGCCGATGGAGTTTACTTTTGCAGATTTTGCACTTATGAGGTCTAACTTTGTATCGCCTATCATCCAAACATCTTCATCATTTTTCGCAAGTGCTTCAAGTGCTTTTAAGATAGGCTGGGCATCTGGTTTTGGACGTTCTACATCTTCACGACCTATGAGTACTTCAAAGTGGTGCATCAGCTCAAAATGCTCCATCAGAACCTTAGAGTATCTTCCTGTTTTAGTTGTAACTATACCTAGAGTTGCAAACTCTCTTGCTTGAAGCACTGCTTCTCTAGCGTTATGCAAAAGTATGGTTTTTTGAGTAGATATCTTTCTATAATTCTCTCTATAAGTATCCACAAAGTCCCAAATGCGGTTCTGCTGTACTTCTAATTTAGCAAACATTATATCTAGCGGATAACCTATAAGTGCTGTAATTTGCTCATCTTTTGGATGTGGATGATTGTGCGTTTTAAAAGAGTGATGAAAACTCTCTACTATAGCTTCGGTTGAGTCTATAAGCGTTCCATCAAGATCAAATAATATTATCAATTTTTCTCCCATTCTATATAGTTGTGCCAAATGCCACTTGGAGCAGGCTCAATATTTTTTATATTTTTGTTTACTGTGGTTATAGTATTTGGTATGTACAAAAACAGGTAAGGATTGTCTTTTACTATTATGGCAAACATCTCCTGCCAAAGCTTCGCTAATTTGTCTCTATCTACCATGCTTTGTGAAGCTTCTATCATTTTATCAAGTTTTTCATTTTTATATCCTGCTAGATTGAAGCCACTTTTTCTATCATTATCACTATGCCAAAAAACATATGGATCAGGAGTAGGAGATAAACCCCAACCTAAAAGGACACTATCAAATTTATTTGGAAATACTACCATGTTTAAAAAGGCTTGCCACTCCATCACTCTAAGTTTTACTACTACTCCAGCTCTTTTTAGTTGGTGTTGAATTATCTGTGCTGCGTATGGTCTGATAGCACTTGCATTTGATGTGACTATTTCAAATGTAAAAGGATTATTTTCATCATATCCAGCTTCATTTAGTAATTTTTTTGCTTTTTGTATATCTGGCTTTGGTGCTTTTACATCTGGATTAAAAGCTTTGGTCTTTGGCAAAAATGGACCTGTGCAAACCTTAGCGTGACTAAAAAACAAGATATCTACTATCTCTTGTCTATCGATGGCAAGTGAGAGAGCCTCTCTAACTCTTGCATCTTGAAACTTCTCTAATCTTAAGTTAAACCCTAGATAAGTATAGGAGCGTGAAATATTTTCATAGATGTTAAACTTATCAAAAAAATCCTCGCTTAGTTGTCTCTCAAATTGCATAGGCTCTATACTTCCCACATCTAAAGCTGATGACTTTAGCATCAAAAAGCGTGTCATTGGGTCTCCTATAATGCTAAATGAGATCTTATCTATCTTCGCTCTTCCTTCAAAGTAGTCATCAAAGGCTACAAGTATAATGTTTTTTGAGTGTTCTAGTTGATGGAGCTTGTATGCTCCTGTGCCTATTGGATTGGTGTTGAACTTTGAGTTCATAAGGTTTTCTTCACCACTTAAAATGTGTTCTGGAAGTATCCCCATCATCCACACTTCCAACGCTTTAAAGTAGGGCTCATGATAAGTTACCCTAATCGTAAAGTCATCCAGCATCTCAACACTCTTTACAAATCTAAAATCTGAGCTATAAGGAGATACTACTTGTGGAGATATAAGGATTTCATAGGTAAAGATAACATCTTTTGCACTAAAGCTCTCTCCATCGTGCCACTTTACATTTTTTCTTAGTTTAAAGATAAGCGTAGTGTCATCAATAAAATAAAACTCTTCGGCTAAATCCCCAACTATAGCCGTGGCATCTTTATCAAACTTTACAAGCCCATTAAACAAAAAAGATGCTATCTCTGATGAACTAGAATCCGTTGCAAGGAGTGGGTTTAGTCTTGATGGATTTGTTGATGTTGCTAATTGCAAAGTTGATGCTAAGATGTTTATATATAAAAAAATAAATAGTAAAAATTTCATATCTTTAGTTTATCACTCTGTCGTTAATGCTAAGGGCTCCAGCATTTAGTTTGATTTTGAAAATCATCTTATCCTCTTCCTCTTTTGCAAATGGGCTTATTAAGCCCATCAATAGTACGTTTTCGTTTATAAAGGTAAAAAGAACTTTTGAGAGAGATAGGGTTGATGCTAGATTTATACTCTCAAGTATCTTGTTGGGTGACATCTTTAAGTCTTGCTCCAGATTTGGGTTCTCATTTAGTGTCATCCTCGCCATAAAATTAAAACCATCTATAGACTCTTTATTATCTAGTAAAACTTTTTTTATAGACATGTCAGGGATACTCAAAGATAAACCCTTTGAAAGCAGTTTCACAACAATTTTTTGGAGTTTTTGCTCATAATCTGGTGAGTTTGTAACATTTGCATGTGAAGTTAAAACTCTAAACTCTTCAAATGAGTCTTTATCAACACCATCTAAGGAGATATCATAGTTAATATCGCTCACTTTGATGCTGTGTATATCTTTAGTATTTATCTCCATCTCTTTGAGTGACATCTTTGTGTAAAATTCTCCAGCACTTGCTTGAACATTTGATGAAATATTTACTTTGAAATCGTCTAGAGATGCACCTAATTTTTTCTTTTGCTGCTCTTTTAAAAGAAATGAAAAACTCTTTAGAGATGCGCTAGATGCATATGTGCTTTGTGACTCAAATGTTGACGCTGATTTTAAATCTTTTGCTCTAAAGATAATTGTCTCATCACTCTCTTTCTCGATAACATTTATAGCAATCTCTGCAATATTGGTATGAAGATTCTTTGGAGCAATGATGGGACCCTCTCCATAGTAGGTGGCATGTAGCAGTTTAAATATCATCTCATTGCCATTGTCAAAAACATACTTTTCATCTATATCTTTAATAAAGCCATCAAAAATATCCTCAGAAGTATAGTAGTTCATATGATAGAGCACACCTTTTGCTTGAAGAAGTTTATCTACATAGTTATAAAAGTTTAAGCTCTGTTGTTTTAACTCTTGCTCTAACTCTTTTGGAAGTGTTATAGGGTAGATATCAAGAACTATTTTGGAGCTTATGGGAAAGTTGCTATACTCTATATCTACGCCAATAGTTACACCACCAATAGCCGCTTCAACATAAGGAGGTAGCTGTGCATCTGAATATTGGTTTATAAACTTTACAAACTTTGGCGCATCTCTTAGTATGAATTCATAATGATTTTTTGTTTTAAGATAAGTAGAGTACGAAGTTTCATTTTGTATCTCGACTCCATTTGCACAAAAAAGATCGACGTTTTCTTTTAGCGCTTTTTGTGCCACGCTGTTGCCGATGATGGGAAGAAGAGCTACCACCCCAACAATTATAAATAATATGATAAGAAACTTTTTCATAATTTACCTTTTTAAACGTTGGTGTATTATATATAAACTATGATTAATTGTTAGTGAGTAGTAAGTTTGTAGATTGTGAGAAAGCGAGGCAATTGCCTCTGCTTTGCAAAAAGTGATTAACGCTTAGAGAATTGGCGAGAACGACGAGCTTTACGCTTACCTGGTTTCTTACGCTCAACAACTCTTGCATCACGAGTCATCATGCCAGCTGGTTTTAATATAGCTTTTATCGCTGGATCAAAAGAGACCAAGGCACGAGATATAGCGTGACGAAGTGCATCTGCTTGACCACCAAAACCACCACCTAAAGTAGTAGCAGTGATATCAACTGAACTCTCTTGCTTTGATAGAGCAAGTGGTTGTTTAACACGAAGTTTCTTAGCTTCAAGTCCACCAAGCCATGCATCTAGTGAAAGGCCATTGATAGTGATGTTGCCTGTTCCTGGAGTTAACCATACTTTTGCGATTGACGCTTTACGGCGTCCTGTTGCATAAATTTTTGCCATCTACTTGTCCTTACTTTGCTATTTGTGCAGTGTGTGGATGAGTATCACCTGCATAAATTTTTAATTTTTTAAGCATTTTAGCACCAAGCTTAGTTTTAGGAAGCATACCGCGAGTAGCTAGTTTGTATAGTTTCTCTGGATTTTTTTCTAAAAGCTCAGTCATTTTAACGCTCTTTGTGCTACCGAAGTAACCAGAATGTGAAAAGTACTCTTTGTTTGCCACTTTACCAAGTCCATTAAACTTAGCTTTAGAAGCGTTAATGATAACTACGAAGTCACCACAATCAATATTTGGAGTATAACAAGGTTTATTTTTACCGCGAAGTATAGTAGCTACTTCTGTAATCATACGACCGAAAGTTTTACCATCTGCATCAATCAAAATCCATTTTTGATCGATTTGTTCAGGAGTTGCAATTTTTGTAAATTTCATGACCTTAGAACCTTTCGTTTATTTTAATGCGGAAGTATAACCATATAAACTTAAAGATTACTTAATTTATGGTTATTTTAAGCTTCTAAAAGTGTGACTTTAAAGTGGGTAAAGCTTTCCCTAGTTCCCACGCAGAGCGTAGGAGCCAGAGAAAGGTTAAAACTCCATTTGCGAGAAAAGATTAAGAAACATTGTCAGTCCAAAACCCAACAAAATCACTGCTGAGACAATGTTAATCCAGTAAGAGACTCTTGATGATATCCTATGTTTACTCTTGTGAACCAGATATGGCATGATGATTATCCAAAGTGCTATTGCACTAAGCATTCCAAAGAGAGTGACAAACATCTCTAGCTCTTTTGATGCTACAAAACCTGAAACACTTAACCAAAAACCTATGCTGTATGGGTTTACAAAGGTTAGAGTCAACCCTTTTATATAGAGTTTTGAGTAACTGCTTTTTTTATAAATACTACTAGTTTTTTGCCTCTCATTTCTACTTTTAAAAATAGCATAAGCTAGATAGATTAGAAAAATAGCTCCAAAAAAAGAGAGAGAGTTTAGTACATAATACTGATTGAAAAAAGCCACGAGTCCAAGCATGATTAAAAAGAGATATATAACATCAGAACTCATAGCTCCAAGACCTATCATTACAGCACTCTTGTACTCTTTTATAGCTTCATTCATTATAAGAATGTTGATCGGACCTAGTGGAACTGCAGCACCAAGTCCGAGTAAAAATCCTTCAAAGAAAGATAGTATCAGTTAGTCTCCATCATAAGGAGAGAAATCCTCTTTTGACACCCCACACTCTGGACAAACCCAATCATCAGGAATATCTTCAAATGCAGTCCCCGGAGCTACGTCCCCATCAGGATCACCAACTGCTGGATCGTAAATCCACCCACAAACATCGCAAATATATTTTTTCATTGCATTCTCCTTTTCTAATTTTAAGATTATATAGCATTTGTTATAAATATGCAATGAGGGTTAAAAATACAAAGTACTCTTTTTTAACTAACCTCTACAAGCACTGCATCCAAACTTGCATCTAGCAAGTAAACTATATACCCCTTTACTTTTCGCTTTGTTATCTCTTTTATAGCTTCCATATAGAACTTTACTTGAGTTTTATGGTTTTGTGTATAACTTTGGCTTGTTTTGTAATCTATAACCGTATAGCTCTCATCTTTTTGTTTTATAAGCAGGTCTATATAGCGAAGATTGTTTTTATAGCGGATAGCTTGTTCTTTGTAGATTTCACCGCCGAGTTGTGAGGTAAACTCTTCACTTTGAATAAGCTTTACTACCCTACTCTCTATCTCTTTTATCTCATCTACTTCCAGTGTATAACCATATTTGTTTAGCATCATATCTTTTGCATCCGCTATACTGCTCAGTGAAAAATCTGCCATCATCTCAAGCATATAGTGAAGTGCTATACCAAAATTGATGGCTTTTAAGTCCTCCTCTAGCGTCTCTTCTGGTTTTAAAATATCGCTTTGAGTTCCATAATATTGCTCTTTGAAGTCAAACTCATAAGCCATTTGGCTTGTCTGCTCATCTCTTTTTTGTAACACATTTACGCCTGGCTCTTGCCCTAAAGTTTGTGCTTTTAACTCTAAGATTTCAAAGCTAGAATCTTTTAGTTTTGATATAACGCAAAGACTCTCCTTTGCCCTTGTAAAAGCGACATATAGAGCATTTAGACTGTCTTCTTTTACTAAGGTTTTCTCTTTTGCTAGTGCCTCGGCATATTTTGCATCTAACTCATCTCGAGCCTTTACTCTTAGGTAGACATCTCTTAGCTTGATGCCATCATACTCATAAACTATTTGCTCTCTTGCAGGTGGTGCTTTTTTGAGTCTATCCATAACTATGACATGTTCGTACTCTAGTCCTTTTGACTTGTGGATGGTTAAGACTCTTACTCCACTTATATCAGATGCCGCTGCACTGATGTCAAGTCTCTCATACTCAAAGAGCAAAGCCTCTATATCATCATAAGCGCTGATGGTATCCATAAAGCGGATAAGGTGAAAGTCATCACTAAATAGTCTGTACTTATCTATAGCGCCTTTTATAAGTTGCGATAGTTTTGTTTTTTTCAGATCTATTTTTGCGATACTCTGTGCATCTCTTTGGATAAGAGCAAAAAAGTTGTGTCTATAGATATCTTGCTCAAAATAGAGATACTTTAAGTACTCCAAAACCGCTTTTACACTTCTTTGATTTATAAGTTTTGTTGTAGTCTCTGTGACTACTTCTATATCTTGCTCTTCTAAAAGCTCCTTTATAACTTCACCATCACCATTGGTGGCACAGAGTATAGCTATCTCGTTTATATCGCCTCTTAGAGATATTAGCTCTTTTGTTTTAGCAAGTGTGGCATCTAAGATATCTTCTCTCTCTCTTACTTCGACATATCCGCCATCAGCGTCTTGTCTTGTCTTTTGCGGGGCATAATTTTTTATCTTGTCTTTAAATGTCTCATTTACAAACTCTATGATATTTTTTTGAGATCTGTAGTTTGTAAGAAGTGGTTCAACCTCTGTATGGCACTCACGCACAACCTCTCCAAAGAGAGCACTCACACCACCGCGAAATCTATAGATGGACTGCTTAACATCTCCTACAAAAAAGAAGCTCGCATCTTCTTTTACTCCGCTACCTGAGACTATCTCGCCAATAAGTGGTTTTAGTATCTCATACTGTAAGATGCTAGTATCTTGAAACTCATCTAAAAGAATATGCTCTATGTTTGCATCTAGTCTAAAGTACAAAAACTCACTATCAATTTGCTCTTTTAAAATCTTATAAACTAAGATTGTGACATCATTGAAACCAAGCTCGCTATCTTCTATATAGAGTGCTTTTTTCGCTTTTTCGTAAATATGTGTAAGTTCACTTAAAGAGTAAAAGAAGTTCTGCTCTTTTGCTCTTGTATGTGCTTTTATAGCTTCTTGAATCTCTCTTAGATGTACATCCATCTCTGGTGTAAAACACTTTGAAAATGTTCTATATTCAAGACTCTCACGACCTAGCCAACTCTTCTTTAGTAGCTCCTCATAACTCTTTGCATCTACTGAGTTTATAACTGTGTTTGAAGCATCTTTGCATCTACTCACTATCTCTCTTAGGCTCTCTAAATGACTCATAGCTACATCTTCGTAGTGTAAAAAATCTTGTTTTTTAAACTCTAGGTGAGAGAGTTCTTGTTGCTTAATATAAAACTCATCTAAAAGTGTAAAAATATCTGTGAGTCTCTTGTTTGATTGAAGTGAGAGTGTGATGAGCGTATCTTTTTTTCTAGCAACATCTACCTCTTTTAAAAAGCGTGAGAGTAGCTTTAACTCGTGTTGAGAGCCCGTAGTTGTAAAGTCTGGCATGAGTGCTGCGTAGAGCGAAAACTTGCGTAAGATGTGTGAGAAAAACTTATCTATAGTCATAATTTTAGAGTTTGAGTTTAAAAACTTCTCTAAAATCTCATCTCTGTTTTTTAGTAGCTCTTCATTTCTTAAGCCTGTAACTCTTGCTATCTCATCTAACTCGCCCCTACTCTCTAGCTCTTCTAAGGTTTGTACTATCCTCTCTTGCATCTCGAAAGCTGCTTTATTTGTAAAAGTGAGTGCTAAGATTTTTGAAGGAGCGGCACCTAAAAAAAGCAAAGAGAGATAACGAACTACAAGCATAAAAGTCTTACCACTTCCAGCGCTCGCCTCATAGGCTAGGTTTTGCTTAAACATATTTACTGCCTCTTTTGTTTTTTTATCACTCAGGGCGAGGCTGAAGCCTCACTTCCGGGGAAGCTTACGATTCACTCTCTACCGCACATGATTTTATATTCGCAATATTGGCAATGCTTTACATCTTCGCACAGCTCAAAGTTTATCTCTTCTATCATTAGCAAATCTTTTATATGTGAAGCTAAAATCTCTAACTTCTCTTGTAAAAAACTCTCCTTTACTATCTTTGCCTCTTTTAAATCATAATATCCGCAGGAGCTGACTTCTTTTAGCTGTGAAGCTAAAAGATAGTAAAATTCTAGTTGAAAGTCAGTTGCCTCGCTAAAGTTTTTTGCTGTAAATGTAGGATATGAACCTGTTTTATAGTCAAGTACTTCTAAGGTGTTGTCTTTAATATCTATCCTGTCTATAGTTCCCATAAGCTTCATACCAGCATATGTAGTTTTTAACTCTTTCTCACAAACAAAGACTCTATATCCATCACTAAATCTCTCTATCTCAAAAGCACAAAATGTCTCTAATCTTCTCTTTTGCATCTCGATGAGATACTTATCTAGCTCACTTTTTCCACGAACTGCATCTAACTCTTTGTGCAAATCTTTTTTTAACTCTTCTAAATCTGTGTAAGAGCTTTTTTTTGTATATAGATTTTTTAGAGCTTCATGAACAGCTGTTCCTATCTCATGCTCAGCTGGCATATCTTTTGGGATCTCATGGTTTCTAATCTCTTTTATATATTTGTAGTAATATCTTCTTTTACAGGTTAGAAATATTTTTAGTTTTGTGGCTGAGAGTATTACATCCTTAAAACTGTAAGCAAATTTTATCTCATCCTCTTTTGGCACGATTTGCTCTCTAGGCTCACAAAAGAGTATCTCTGCATAGTCTTGTTCTGTCTGTCTATTTTGCTCTTTGATACCAAGATACTTTAAAAATCTTGATGGTGAGCTCTCTTGTGAGTTTACATAACAGATGGCTACCTCATTTGCTGAGTTTATAAGCATCTCGTAGTAGTATTTTTGCAGATTTTCTCTGTCACTCATAGTTGGCAAGCCTGCCATCTCTCTTATGTTTGTGTTTAAAAACATGTCTTTATCGCTTCTCTTTGGAACATTTGCGTCACTAAAATCAAGTATAACAACCGCGTCAAAACTAATGGCTCTAGTCTCTAGTAACCCCATTACAGTAACTTCTCCACCTCTTACATCATCAAGAGCTGTGCTGTTTAGTCTTTGTAAAAACATGGATATCAAAGATTTGACGCTCATATCCCTCATGCTTGGAAGTATGTTTTTTAGCAGATATACCTGCTCATTATATATCTTTTTTTGTTCACATGTAACTTCGCACAACTCTAAAAAAAAGTTCAGAAGTTTAGTAGCATCTATTTCAGGAGTTTTTTTATAGTAGAGGCTAAAGAGCTCTTTATATATCTCATCGCCAACTCTTTGAAGCCTTGCCTTGTTCTCCTCTGATGGATTTTCTATCGCCATACATGAGGCATTTATCTTTTGGTATATTAGTGATGTGCTAAATGGCTCTCCCATGGCAAAGTTAAGGTTACCTAGCTTATCAAAATCTCTTAAGTGCTTCGCCATACTCTCATCTGGCAAAACGATAGCAATATTTTTTGCCTCGTAACCTTTTTGGATAAAGTCATATACTTTTTTCTTTGCAAATGCCACTTGCAATAAACTTTGCGAAAAAGACTCGCAATCTATATTTTTGTTTTGTTTGATGGCTTCTTTTTCTACTATCTCTTTAGTATTTAGTGAGATTTTATATCTATATCCTATCTCAAACTCTATTTTTGTGATTGTGCCTAATCTATCTTGCATCTTAGAGTTAAACTTCGTTGCATCAAAAATGATCTTGATGTTTGAATACTCACAGCATTTAAGCAGTAGTTCAAACTCAAAATTAGTTATATGACCTACCGCTCTTAGCTCTATATCTTTGTGCTCTTTTGCATAAGAACTGTTAAACTCATAAAGCTTTGGCAAAAATATTTTGTCCAATATACCTCGCTCTAAGCAGAGCTTTTCATAACGTCTATACAACTCTTGGAGTATACTAATGTGCTCTTCATACTCTGCGTAAACATCTGAGGTATCAAGCTCATTTATATCATACATCTCAGCACTAAGCTCTTGAAAAAATTTAAAAATATATGAAGAGTTTTTTGTAAAGGTAAAGAAGTTTCTCTCTATGCGAAGTGCGAAAAATGAGCTAAAGTTTGATGCCTCTAAAAGAAGCAAAACCCTGCTATCCTCATCTACCATCTTCATATCTTTTACGATACAAAGTTTTGAAAGAAATTCGCTCATGCTTATATAGTTTGGTAAAAAAAGTGTTTGATCTTCTATTTGAAGTAACTCGTGGCGAATGGCACGAGCTGTTGGGAGAATAATTGTTTTGTTATGCATAGAAGATATTATAGTCTAATATTCTACAATCTCATCTTTTCTAGTATCTGCTTTTATATTGTAGTATCTCTCAAGCTCTCCAATATTTACCTTAGCCATGATGTCCCATCTACCCTCTATTGGCATCTTTATAGACTCAAAGCTATAGATGCCATCATTAACACTAAAAGACTCTAGTGACTGATCGTGCTTATGGTTATTTGGTCTCGTTATAACTATTTTTACTTTCGCATCATTTATAGGGTTGTTTTGTTTGTCTGTAACCCTATACTTTATGGTGCAATTATCAAGGCTCAAGCCTTCATTTATGTACTCTACATTGTACTCTTTATCAAAAGCTATGCGAGCTTCTATGATTTCATTTGCTGATGCATCAGCTTCTTGATAATCCATCATATATGTGTCACTTTTCTCAACTGGCAGCTTACTTGCCACTACAATAGTTGCAACACAAGCACCAAATATAAAAATTATAGATATGCTAATCGCATACGGCCATATTATTCCACTACTTTTTTTCATGACTTTGCCTCCTTAGATATATTTTTCTCTTTATATACATAATAATGGCATATACTATCACACCATAAAACAACACTTTAACAACTAGGATAGTAGTTTGATTTGCACTACCTACTGCATTTTCTAAAACCACATTTTTACTCTTTGCTACTTGCTCAGCTATATCTGCATAGCCGTTAAACATGGATCCTGAATATTTTCCTTTTTGTTCACCATCTTTAGCTTTTTGTGCAAGAAGTGGTAGTATTGTACCTCCACTACTCATATCACTAAAGTCCATATTTAATAGTGCGACTACAAAAGCTTGTACTGGAGATGATATAGGACTCAGTACTTGTTTTTTGTCAAAGTATTCATATAAAGATACAGGTTTTGCTAAAATATCTACTCTCATATCTAACTCTGAAAAGGTTAATAAGATTGTAGGTTCATTAAAGTTTTGCATTAGCTCCTTTTCATACTCAACTATAGATTTATCTCTTGGGAGCTCTCTTAACATTATCAGTCTTAGAGATATTCCTGTTTTTTCATATAGCTCACTCCCCAGTCTGTTAACCTCTTGGTTAAATGCTGGATTGAAGATAACTTCATCTTTATATAAATACTCAGAAGATTGTAGTAGACTTGCAGTAAAAATGAGGGTGAGGGCTAAAAGCCCTCTGTTAAGAAATTTCAAAAAAATTCCTAACCAACGAAAAGATGATTTGGTGTTACAACCGCGTAAATTGTGTAAATAGCCATAATAACAAGACCCCATGAAATTATTTTCTCCATTATTTACTCCCTTACTTCACATCAACAACATGCTTAGCATTATCTTTGCTAATCATTTTGATGGATTTTTCGTCTTTGATTTCATAATAATTAGTCATGTTAGCATTTTGTACACTAAGGCCCCATACTGTTAAAACAGTAAGAATACTTAGGAGTAAAACAGTAGCTATTAACATACCAGTTATACCATCAAGAACAAATACACCTCTATTCTCATTCATATCTGACTCCTTATTCGCTTAAGCTAGTGACATAAGCGCCAACAGCCTCTTTTTGCTTAGCATTAAGTCTATCAAATGCCGGCATCTTACCAATAGCGCCTTTTTTACCATGGCCTAATATATTAGTAACAAGTTCTGGGCTAAATGTTGCAACACTTGGAGCCACATACTCCATACCTTTACCATCTTCACCATGACAAGCTGCACAAGTTCCAGCGAACACATCAGCACCAGCACCACTCATGCCATTAGCTACATACTTAGATACTACTTCTATCTCTTCATCTGTAATAAGTGCGCCAGTGTTAGAATTAAATAGACCATTACGATCTGGCATTGGCATCTCCATCCCTAGTAAGTGATTGTTTGAACCATTTTCAATAGCATATTTTACAGACTTTGCTTCAAGTCTTACATTAAGATCTGCCGCTTTTCCATCGATACCATCAGCATTCAAACCGTGGCATACTTTACATTCAGCTAAAAAGACAGACTTACCCATATCAACTAGCCTTTGACCAGTTATAGTAGCGTATTTAGCCTCAAATTTAGCGTTATGTGCAGCTGTGTCTTCATTATACTCACCAATTTGTGAATATGCATTTACAGGGTAGCCCAATGTAAAGTACCACATACCCCAAATCATTGTAAGCAAAAATACAATTGCCCAACCCATTGGCACATCATTTAAATATTCGCCTATTCCATCCCATTGTTCATCAGCCAACTGACCTTGGGCAGTGTCTGATTGCATTTGACGGACATACTTAATTACAACAAAAACTGTAATTATTACAAGTGATATAGCACCTGCAATAGCAAGCATATTGACGATATCATCATTCAGACCACCCTTAGTCAGGAATATCGTGTAATACGTAGCTCCCAACATAATCGCAACAATGATAATTCCCCAAAGATAAAGCTTATTCATATATCTCTCTCCTATTTCTTTTTATCGTCTGAGACAGATGCTACAGGAGTATCATCTATCTCGTCATGTAGTGCCATATTACTATACTGCTCATAGTCAACTCCATCAGCATTTTTCTTCTTTGAATATAAATGATATATATATCCATAGAGTCCAACTGCTAAAAATACAATTAGTGCAAAGTAACCATAAGCTTGAAGTTCTGCAATATTCACTATAAACCTTTCTTATTTAAGACTATTAAGATATGCAATTAAAGCTACTATCTCAGGGATCTCACCACGAGCAACTGCATCTTTAATATTTTGATCTTTCATATCAGCTGCAATCTCTTTTGCCTCAGCTAAAGCCATTGCATGTGCTTCAGTTACGCTATTAGCCATCTTAACAACTTCTGTACTTCCATCTTTCATAGGAATAGGTTCGTTGTAAGGAACTGAAAAGAACTGTGCATTTGTTAATTGTTCAGCATATGCTGTTGGAACATCAGCTATATTAGTATACATCCAACGATACGCAGGCATAACAGATCCTGGAACAACACCAGCTGGATCTTTCATATGATTTTCATGCCAATCTGTAGTACGGTAGTTACCCACACGCATTAAATCTGGCCCAGTTCTTTTAGAACCCCATAAAAATGGTCTATCATATGCATACTCACCACTTAAAGAGTAGTGACCATAACGGTCAGTCTCTGATTTAAATGGACGAATGAGCTGTGAATGACAAGCATTACAACTATTTTTTATATAAACTTGGCGACCTGTAGTCTCGAGTATTGAATATGGCTTAGTTCCTATAACAGGACGTGAAGCTTGAGCAAAATTTGGAAGAATTTCAATCACTCCCGCAAAAGCAATTACTAAGAACACACCTACCGAGAAAAAGAACGGATGCTTTTCTAACCAATGAAACATAATATTATCCTCCCTTTCTATGCGCCCATAGGCGATGCAGATTGTAGCTCAGATTCTTCAATAGGACGAGCAGACATAGTTTTGTATATGTTATAAGTAAACATTAAAAAACCAACTAAATATAACAATCCACCAACACCACGAATAGTGTAATAAGGATGTAATACAGTAACAGTATCGATAAATGAGTAAGCTAAGTTACCAAACTCATCGTGAGCACGCCACATCATACCTTGAGTAATACCTGCAATCCACATAGAAGTGAAGTACAGAACAACACCTAGCGTTTGAATCCAAAACTGTGCGGTCATAAGGCTTTTTGAGTAGATCTCACGCTTAAATACACGAGGAGCCATATGAAAAAGTGCAGCCATAATCATAAAGCCAACCCATCCTAAAACACCATCATGAACGTGACCAACAATCCAGTCTGTAAAGTGTGCTATAGCATTAACTGATTTGATAGCTTGAATAGGTCCCTCTAACGTTGAGAACATGTAGAATGTAGAAGCTAAAACCATAAACTTAATAAGTGGTGACGCTGCAACTTGTTGCCATTCACCCTTCATTGTAAGAAGCATATTTATCGCTGATCCCCATGAAGGTAAAATCAAGATAATAGAGAAGATTGAGCCCATAGTCTGTACCCAATCTGGGACAGTTGAGTAGAGTAAATGGTGTCCACCAGCCCATAAATATACAAACATTAATCCCCAAAAAGAGAGTAATGATAACTTATATGAATAGATAGCTTGACCAGACTCTTTTGGTAAGAAGTAGTAAATCATCGCAATAATAGGAACAGTAAAACCAAATGCAACTGCATTATGACCATACCACCATTGAACTAGTGCATCATTTGTACCAGCATACATAGATATAGAGTGCCACCAGTTACCGCCTACATGACTTCCATCAGGCGCAGATGCCAACATTGTTGGAATTTCCATATTGTTAAATAGATAAAGCATGGCAATACCAAGAAAAGTAGCTATATAGTACCAAACAGAAATATAGAGCGATTTTTCACGGCGGATACCGATAAGACCAAACATACTAAGACCAAAAATAACCCATACTATAACGATTGCAATATCGATAGGCCATTCAAACTCAGCATACTCTTTTGAAGTAGTAACCCCTGCAAACAGTGAGACAACTACTGCTACAACAGTTATCAAGTATAACCAGAAGTGTAACTTGCCTAGAAGCATCAACAATCTTGACTCTGCCATTGATACTTTTAATACACGCTGACCAACATAATACCAAGTAGCAAAAACACCACTAAGTGTAAACCCGAAAATAACTGCATCAGTATGCAGCGGACGAAGACGACTAAAGTTTGTGTATTCTGCAAGACCTTCACCTAACATCAGGTTTAACCCTGGAAATGCGAGTTGAAATGCTAAAATTACACCGATGAGCATACCAACAATTCCTAGAGCAATTGTTGTAAACATGAACATCTTCGTAACCGTATAGTCGTACTCTAATGGACGATTCTCCATATATAGCCTCCTTAAAGATTCAAAGCAATTATGTCTAATTAGATATATGACCATATAATTAGACCAATTAACAGTGTTACTATAACCATAGAAATGTTTAAAGTATCTTAAAAAATGACTATTTTATGACAAATTTGCATAATATAAGTTTTTTGTTTACTTTTGTAGTTTTATATTTGCTTAAGAAACAACATAAGATTTTTGGGAGATAACTCAGATGCTAGGAGCATCTAAGCTTTTTTTTCTTGTTCAAAATAAGCTATCTTTTTATAAGTGAGAGAAATTCATTAAATACATAATCACTCTCTTTTGGTCCAGGATTTGCCTCTGGATGATGCTGAACTGAAAAAATTGGAGAATCTTTATATCTTAGTCCTTCTATTGTATTGTCAAAAAGATTAATGTGAGTTACTTCTGCAATCTCTACTATATTATCAGAAACATTGTAGTTATGGTTTTGAGATGTGATCTCTACAAATCCATTTTTAATATTTTTAACAGGATGATTTCCACCATGATGTCCAAATTTTAGTTTATAAGTCTCATAGCCATGAGAGATAGAGAGCAGTTGATGCCCCAGACAGATACCAAACATTGGTACTTTTGCATCTATGAGTTTTTTTATCTGTTCTTGTTCCTTTTTTAGTACAAGCGGATCACCAGGTCCGTTTGATAAAAAAACTCCATCTATGGATTTTGAGTTATATCTCTCTATCAAGTCATCGGCACTAAAGTTATTTGGAATAACTTCAACGCCCATTCCTGCACCTACTAGTCCATTTAAAATATTTCTTTTTACACCAAAATCAATTACTACAATATTTGCTTGAGGAGTCGGGGGAGTATCAAACTTAAACTCTCTATCTGAGTAAGTCGAGCTCTCATGCTTATAAGCTTTTTTTGTGCTAACTTCTTCTATATAGTTTATATCTTCAATGCGAGGAGAGTTTTCTAAGATCTTCTTTAGCTCTTCTTTATCGCTAATGGAAGTAGATGCTATCATCATCATAGCACCCTCATTTCTTATTGTCTTAGTTAAATATCTTGTGTCAATATCACAGATTCCCATAACATTGTATTTTAGTAAAAACTCTTCAAGGGAAGCCTCAGCTCTAAAGTTTGAGTATCTTTTTTGGTATTTTCTAACTATCATACCTTTCGCATGTGCACTTGAACTTTGCATATCTTGTTCATTTGTACCAACTACTCCGATCTCTGGCATAGTAAATGTAACAAATTGACCAGCATACGATGGGTCAGACATAACTTCTTGATAACCTGTCATAGACGTGTTAAAAACTATCTCACCAACCACAGTTCCCTCTGCACCAAAACTATTTGCCTCTAAAAAAACCCCGTTTTGAAGATATATATATACTCTCACTTAGCTCTCCTTTGCTTTATAAGAAAAATGTTACTCATTACTCCATACCCCTTTTCATAAGCTCTTCTTTGTAGATTTTTTCATACAAAATGTCAAACTCATCTGTTCCTGGAATATATCTTTTTTTATAAGATCTAATCCTATCCATGACAGCATCTTCTATCTCGGACGCATCTGCGATAAATGAGGTTATAGCATTGTAGATGATATTTTTTATGCGATTTTCTGTCACTTCAAAATGGATCAAATCCTCTTCATAAAGCTCATCTAAAATCTTGTGAGAAATATCTGAATATCTCTCTTCATAGTTTAGTATAACTCCAAACTCCGGTGCTAGTTTTTTCTTTATCATAAAAAATAGCTGTCTCTCATCTGCGAGCATAAACTCTATCTCTTCTTCATTTTCATCACAGATTTCACCAGCTTTTTCTTCTAGTGCCATCTCCTGTTTTACACTATGTTCAAGCACTTTCTCAGCCTCTTTGGCTACTATTTCAAGTCCTTTTGTCATCGTGACAACACCACTTTTGTTTAAGTCAATTGCAACCCTACTAGATATGTGAGGTATAGTTTTTAGTGATACTTTCATCGCGAGACCCTACTTGTTAAAATAATTTGTGCATTTTACACTATTTATGATTAGAGTTTGATTATTTTACCAACAAGAGTGTCAAGTCAGATGCTTTTTTAGCATCCATTTTAGATAAAATCTTTCCCACAGTTTTAGGTTTTAGTGAGCTAAGGATAGATGCTGCTTCTTCATTGTCCATATCTGAGAGAATAGCAGCAGCTGGTGAGTCTTTCATCTTTGCAAAAGTTTGAGCTACCTTGTCCATCTTTATACTTTTTATCTCTTTTAATATCTCTTCATTTTTTGCAAGCATTTGTTTGATAGCTTCTTCTTTTTCTTTTATCTCTAAGAGTTTTTTATCTACTATTGCTTCTTTTTCATTGAGTCTTGATTCTTTTTTTCTAAGAAGCTCTTCTGTGGCAATTTGCAAAGCACTTAGTGCTTGTTTTTGTTCATCAATGCGTTCAAGCTCTACTAAAAGCTCGCTCTTTCTCTCTTTAAAGATTTCTGTACACTCAAAGAGTTTATCACTTGTCTCTAATGCCAAAAGCGATGCTAAAAAAAGATGCAAAAGTATAATTATTCTCAATTTTTTTCCTTTTTATTATGAGTCATAAGGGCTACTTCATCAAGGTCTTTCATCTCTTGAATTTTGAGTTTTTTTAACTCTTTTTCTATCTCTTGAAGTTCTAAGTACTTAAACTTCTCATGCTCAATAATATCTAGTTTTAGTTTTTCTTTTGCTTGATTTACTTGATTTTGTGCATAAATAACCCACTCTTGATTGTGTTTAACAAAGGCTCTTGCGGAGTTTATAAGCTCACGCGAGGCAAGAAAATCTTTCATATTTCCTTGTTGTGGACTTGTGATTTCATCTAGGGTTTCGTAGGATTTCTCTAGTGCGGCTCTTGCTGAATTTAAGTCTGCATTGGCTTTTTGCATAAGAGACTCACTTTTATCCATAGCAGTTTTTTTTAACTTGACTAAGGGAGTGAAGCGAGTTTTCATAAAAAACAATCCTTTAATTTATTTCATAAATTCAAGGGAACCTTTGTTCCTATTTATCATGCCAAAGGAACAAGTCCCTTTGACTACGCTAATTCCCCAAGGGTACTCCGTTGTGCGCGCTAAGTTTTACTCAGCGTAAGGCTCTCGGCACTCGTGCCTTTTAATGCAAAAAAATAGTGTTTGACACTATTTTTAAAGTATTATCGTGTCCTCTCTATGGGGAGAAGTTGAGATGATTCCTACTTTTGTTTTTGAGATTTCTTCGATGATTTTAACATACTCTTGTGCAGACGATGGAAGATCTTCAAATTTTCTAACTCCCACTGAGTTATTCCAACCTTTAAAGGTTTTATAAATCGGCTTTACATCTTCTAAGTTTGATGGAAGATAGTCTATCTCTTTAGCGTTAAGCTCGTAAGCTACGCAAACTTTTACCTCATCAAAACCATCAAGAACATCAAGCTTCATAAGTGCTAACTCATCACAACCATTGAGCCTGCTTGCATATCTAGTTGCAACTGCATCAAACCAACCACATCTTCTTGCTCTTCCTGTAGTAGTTCCAAACTCATGACCTCTCTCACCTAACATTTTTCCCTCTTCGCCCACATCTTCACTAGGAAAAGGACCATTGCCCACACGAGTACAATAAGCCTTAACTATTCCTGTAACTTTGCCAATCTCTTTAGGACTAATACCAAGACCTGTACAAGCTCCTGCACTTACAGTTGCGGATGAAGTTACATATGGATACGTACCGTGGTCGATATCAAGCATAGTTCCTTGTGCACCCTCAAGGAGGATTTTTTTCTTCTCATCAAGAGCCCTCCAAACCAACTGCGTAGTATCTGTAATAAAAGGTGCTAGTTTTTCTTTGTAGCCCTCTAACTCAGCTAAAAGTTCACCATCTTTTGGTGTAGCAATACCCAAAACATCAAAAATTGCTCTGTTTTGCTCAAAATATTCTAGTATAGAAGCACAAAGCTTTTTAGGATCTAACAACTCTGCTACTCTAAAGCCATTTCTATTTATCTTATCAGCATAAGCAGGTCCGATGCCTTTTCCTGTTGTTCCTATGGCATTATCACCTTTTAGTCTCTCTTTTGCTTGGTCAATTTGCGCATGATAAGAAAGATTTAGGTGAGCTTTATCTGAGATAAAAAGACGACCCTCTAGCTCTTTAAACTGCTCCATCTCTTTTATAATAGACTCAGGAGAGAGTACTACACCATTTCCTACAACATTTATGGCCTTAGGGTTTAGTACACCAGAAGGTATAAGATGAAGTGCATATTTTACACCCTCAACCCAGATAGTATGTCCAGCATTATGACCACCTTGACTTCTACAAACCATGTCATAGCTAGATGCAAGCCTATCGACTATTTTACCTTTTCCTTCGTCTCCCCATTGGATACCTACTATCAAATCAGCTTTCATTAAAATTTCCTCTTTTATTATTACTTTTTTTCTGCCTCTTTAGAGGTAGACTTTAGTGTCTTAGCGACTAGCGTAGATATATGAGCTTAGCTCATGTATCATTTAAAACTATTTTTTCGCAAAGTGTATCTGTATAAATAGCAAATCCGACAGAGTTTAGATCTGAACTTGTATATCTTCCACCCCTTGCATAGACTTCGTTTTTATCTATCATTCTAAAAAATACTTCATCATAATAGAGCATCTGTGCATAATACATTGGTGCTAAAACTATGTTTTTTGATGATGCTTCTTGTGCTAACTCTTTCATCTTAACTAGCTCTATCTTTATAGATTCTGGCACTATAATTAAAAGTTCATCTAGCTGATGGATATGTTGAAGATATACAAGTTTATTTAACCACTCAACTTCTAGGTTTAAAAATTTGTCTATATTTGTATGTTTAAAGTCATCCAAACTTAGCTCATCAAACATCTCTACTAAAAGTTTAGGAACTCTTATGTTTGATATCTGCACAAGAGGCTCAACCTCAAGCTTGTGTAAAATCTCAGTCGCTATTTTCATAACAGATGAGAGTTTTTTCTCTCCCATAAACTCGGCACCTATTTGATTTTGTTCAGTCGTAGGATATGTAAAAATAGGCTGAATGTAGAACCATTTTCTATGCTGAGTATTTCTTCCGAGCCTTTTCTCAATGATACGAACTACATCTATAGTAGAGTCCGCTCTTAGAGATATTGGATTGTTTTTTTCATCATTTGCTTTGATAAGTCTCTTCTCATCTGCAATGCTTAGATGCTGATGGTAAGAAAAAACAGGAGTAACAATCTCCTCAAATCCATTTGCATCTAAGATATCACTAGCAACTCTCTCAATCTCTCTCTTTACTCTAGCAGCCTTACCAAAGTAAAGTTTTGAGCCATTTGGAATCTCATGTTCAAGTATCATAATCTAAGCTTTTGTAGCAAAAAAAGTCTCATTAAAGACTCTGTTTGCTACTCCATCATAAGCTCTTCTACCTAATTTTGCAAGAGTTAATTCAACCGCATTTACAACCCATGCCATCTCATGAACCGGGATTAAACCCATTTGATTTATGCGAAAGATTTTTCCAGCTAAATGGTCTTGTCCACCTGCTACATTTACTAAAAACTCATTTTTAAGAATCTTTCTTATCTCTGAAGCATCCACGTCATCTATTGTTGTCATAGATGTTGCTGGAGTCTTTGGATAGATATGAAGTCCTATAGCTTTAAGTGCACTCTTAACCGCACAAGCTCTAAGTTTAGTCTCGCTATATAACTTTTCTATACCTCCATCTCTTTCTATCGTCTCTAAAACTTCTAAAAGTCCGATAGTTAGAGTTGTAGCCGCTGTCCAAGCAGTAGTGTTTTTTCTTTGACTTTTAATCTCTGTAGCAAGATTAAAATAGTAACCCTTGCCAGCTCCAATTTTTTCAATTGCCGCGTTACTAAGCCCAAGTATCGCTAAACCGGGTGGAAGCATTAAAGCTTTTTGACTTCCTGCAATTAGGCAGTCGATATTGCTAACATCTATAGCCTCAACCCCAACTGCAGTGATGCCATCAGCTATAATCATAATATTTGGATTTATCTCTTTAGCTGCCTTTGCCAGCCCTTCTACAGGATGACGAAGTCCGCCCGCTGATTCACTGATTTGAACTGCTATAGCATCTATCTCAGGATTTACTTTCAATGCTTCAACTATAGCTTCTACACTAACAGGTGTATTCCACTCATTTTTTATCTCTATATTTTCTAGCCCATGAGCTTTTGCAATTTTTGAAAATCTCTCTCCAAACTTTCCAGAGTTTACACTTAAGAGTTTGTTATAACAAAGATTTATAACTGCGGCCTCCATAGCACCTGTTCCGCTAGATGAGAGCATAACAACTTCATCACTTTTAAAAAGCTCAAAAAGATGTTTGCGCGTTTTTTCGAAAATAGCTTCAAATTCTGGTGTGCGGTGATGCATAGTCTCATCACTCATGGCATTACGAACATTTTGAGGAACTGGAGTTGGCCCAGGAGTAAAAAGTAACATTTAAAAAGTCCTATCAAGATTAGTTTGATTTAAAAACCTCGTATTATATCCAAATAAGCTAAAGTTTTGATTACCTAGGCTTTTATAAGCTTATAAAAGCAAAGATTTCTATAGTTTTAATATGCTACTATTTCAGCATTAAAATATGTTTATTTTTACATTTGAGGGTAGCTTAGTGACGATATTTGACTCGGTAATTTTAGGAATTATAGAAGGCTTTACAGAGTTTTTGCCCATCTCTTCTACTGGGCATCTCATCGTTGCAAGCGAATTTTTAGGCATAAACCAAACAGATACTACAAAAGCCTATCAAGTTATCATCCAATTTGCTGCAATTTTAGCAGTTGTTTTTAACTACAAAGACAAATTTACTATCAAAAAAATTGATTTATGGGCAAAGATTTTTCTAGCTTTTATCCCTATCGGTGGGGTTGGTTTTATTTTCTCATCAGAGATAAAAACTCTTTTTAGCGTTGAAGTAGTAGCGGTTATGTTTATAGTTGGCGGTGTTATATTTTTAGTAGTTGAGAAATTTTTTATACCTACTGAGAAAATACTTATAGATGATGTAGAGCAAGTTACTCTAAAGCAGTCACTTATTATTGGTTTTGCTCAGGTTTTCGCCCTTATTCCTGGGACCAGTAGGGCTGGAGCTACCATCATTGGCGCTCTATTAGTTGGACTAAGCAGAAAAGCTAGTGCAGAGTTTAGCTTTTTACTTGCCTTTCCTGTTATGTGCGCAGTTACTGCTTATGATCTACTAAAGCATTACCATGAATTTAGCAACGATAATCTAGTCGCTTTAGCGGTAGGTTTTATAGTCTCATTTATTGTTGCATATCTTACAATAAAGCTTTTTTTAGTCTTTTTAGAGAGATTTACCTTTGTTGCTTTTGGGATATATAGAATAATCTTCGGTGCTTTACTCTTAATCTTACTTTAAATATCTACTCTAGTGTTCTAAAGTAAAAAAGGGAATAGTACTTGCTTTGTCTCCTTTGACACTATAGGAGGTTATGATGCAAATCAAGTACAACAACCGTTTGCATAGTTTTATAGAGAGACTTGAAAAATCTTTTTATAATCTAAGTCAAAGGTTTTTATAACACTAGTGTAGTTCTTTAGTCAAATAGATACCATGGATGTAGTATCGAGTTTAGAACTTTAATCTCCAAGGATGGACTTACAGACAAGCAGACTATTTTTTACTCATCATCTGACATTGCAGCAAAAGCAAGTCTTTCGTTAAGCGATTTAAGTGCTTCATTTGCACAAGCAGCATCTATGTCTCCACCGGGAGCACCACTAACACCAACTGCTCCAAGCAATATATCTCCTGATTTAACAGCTACTCCACCCTCCATCATAATTAGGCCACTTATATTATTTAGCTCATTGCGAATATCACTACGAGCAGAGATAAACTCAGAGCTATTAATGCCCGACATAATGACCAAATTTGCTTTTTGCTCAGCAATATCCATAGTAAAACGAGCTGCATGAGTATCACGCAAAACCACTTGAACATTTGCACTTCTATCAACTACAACTGCACTAACCCAGTAACCTTTTTTACGGCAACTCTCTACTGACCTTTTAGCAACTTCTGTCGCTAATTCCATACTCATACGCTCAATCTTTACAACATCCGCACTAAAAAGAGCAGATGCACTCAATAGTAAAATCAAGACTATTTTTTGAACTTTCATTTTTTTCCTTCGTTTTTGGGCTATTTAGTAATTGAATGATCTGAAAAATCATTAAGTTAGATCCTGAATCAAAACAAGAAAATCGCTTTTTGCTATGCAAAAATGTTTCTTTAGAGCTCAGGATAAAGAGTAATCCTTCATTCCTTGCTTGAGGCGGAATCTAGTTATAGCTTAATCAGAGCATTCAATTAATAAAACAGTGTACACTTTAATTTCAAACATTAGAATGTTTTACTACAAAATCTAACATAATTTTAGATCTGCAATGCTAAAAATTATAGCACCTATTTCAAAAATATGGCTGAAAATTTCAAACTTAAAAATTCTATAGCTTTGCCTTTTTAAAAGTTTACTTTACAGCAGACTCTTTAATATCTTTTTTGCAAGACTCAAAGCTTTAAAACGATGCGAGAGCTTTTTTTTTAGTTCTTCATCTAGCTCTCCCAAAGTTTGATCAAAGCCGAGAGGAATAAACATTGGATCATAACCAAAGCCACCATCTCCTCTTGTCTGGGCTATAGCATCTCCATACATCCAACCATGAACGCTATACTCGCCCTTTTTTGTAACTATAGCAATTGCCGCTGTGTAGTGAGCAGGTGATGAAGCAACACCCTTTTGTTTTAAATCTTTTATAAGCTTAAAAAGGTTGTCTTTATCATTTGCATCTACTCCGGCATGCCTTGCACTGTAGATGCCAGGTTGTCCATCAAGCACATCCACACTAATACCACTATCATCAGCTAAAACTATCACATCCTCATCGCCTAGAGCTTTGTAAACTGCTCTAGCTTTTATAAGAGCGTTTTGTTTAAATGTATCTCCATCTTCGATTATCTCAAACTCTTTTATAAGCTCACTATAAGCTACAACCTCATACTCTTTACAAAGAGCCTTTATCTCCCTTACTTTGCCTTTATTAGATGTAGCTAAAACTAATTTCAAATTTCTTTCCTTATACTCTATGTAATAATCTTTTATATATAATTGCTGCATTATACTAAAAAAGTAGTATCTCTTACTACTCAAAGGCACTTTATGTTTAAAAAAGTTTTTCCCCTCTCTGCAATTTTATCCCTTAGATTTTTAGGTCTCTTTTTGGTTCTACCTGTTATCTCTGTTTATGCTTTAGGACTAGAGAGTTCTACTCCTCTTCTTGTTGGTATAGTCGTTGGTGGATATGCACTCACACAAGCTCTTCTTCAAGTACCTTTTGGAACTATGAGCGATAAGATAGGAAGAAAACCAACGCTTCTTGTAGGTCTTATCATCTTTCTTGTCGGCTCACTTATAGCTGCATATGCTACTGATATTTATACTCTCATGCTTGGTCGCTTCTTGCAGGGTGCTGGAGCTATTGGCTCAGTTATTACTGCAATGATTTCAGATTTAGTTGAAGAAGAGGTTCGAGCAAAAGCTATGGCTATTATGGGAGGAACCATCGCTCTTAGTTTTGCTGTAGCTATGGGGCTTGGTCCTGTTGTTGGAGCTGCTTATGGCGTAGACTCTCTCTTTATTATAACTGCTGTCTTAGCCCTTTTAGCAATGATAGTCCTCTTTACTAAAGTACCAACTCCACCACGCATTAAGCACACCTATCATAAAAGTGCAAAGACTTCTGATATATTAAAAGATCCAAACCTTTTAAATATGATAATCATAAACGCTATGCAAAAAGGCCTTATGACTGTTGCTTTTGTGCTTATTCCTATAATACTGACAAGTGATACTTTTGCGTGGCAGAAGAGTGACCTTTATATGGCCTACTTGCCAGCTATGGTTTTTGGACTTATTGCTATGGGACCAGCTGCAGTTTTTGGTGAGAAGTATAACAAGCCTCGTGAGATATTTTTAGCATCTATCGTACTTTTTATAGGTGCTTTTTTGATTATGGGGCTTACCTCATCGAGTCTTATTTTTGTAGTTGGTGTTGTTATGTTTTTTGTTGCCTTTAACATGATGGAACCACTTGTTCAGTCAATGATTAGTAAGTTTGCAAAGGTGCATCAAAGAGGAGCAGCACTTGGTATGGGAAACTCTGTGGCTTATTTTGCAACATTTGTAGGTGGAACACTAGCTGGGCTTATGTTAGATATTAGCGATAGAGCGACCATTGGTATATCTGTAGCAGTTTTAGCATCTCTCTGGCTCGTATGGACCATCAGACTTAAAAACCCTACAAAACACTCACATCTCTTTATAGCAAAAGAGTTTGTAGATACAAACAAATTAAGCGAACTTGAAAATGAGCATATTGCCGAGTGGTATATCAATGAGACTGAGGGCAAGATAGTTGTTAAGTATGTAAGTAATGCAATAGATGAAGAAGCACTAAGAGCTAAAATCTCTCTATAGATTTAAACTCTTAATGTATTCTTAATCTATAACACTTTTTTCACATTTTATTCTTGTAAATTTTTACATTATTTTTATGAAGGATGACTTATGAATGACTTATTTATACAGAATCTACTAAGTTGTGAAGATATTAATGCTCTAAAAGAACATAAAATTGAGATTGGCTTTTTAGATGAATATGGTGAAGGAAAGACAGCAGATGATAAGATAGTTCAAACTCTTATCTTTACATGCGAAGAGGGTATGGACTACTCAGACCTTTAAAATATAAAGGCTTGAGTCTACTTATTTGAAGAAAATTTGCTGCGTAACCGCTATTTGCTATTTTTGAGGTATTACATACATATTGAAATAGCGACCCTCAAACTTTGGTGGTTTCTCCATCACTGCTATATCTTCTATCATCGGCCAAACGCGAAGTAGTACTTCCTTACCTGCTTCTGGATGGGCCATCTCACGACCTCTTAAAAAGACACGAAACTTGACGTGGTAACCTTTTTCTAAGAATTCTCTTGCATGCTTAACTTTGTAAGCAATATCATTATCAGCAATTTTAACAGATAATTTAATCTCTTTTACAACGATTTTTACCTGATTTTTTCTTTGCTCTTTGAGTTTTTTCTCTTCTTGGTATTTGTATTTACCGTAATCCATGATTTTAGCAACTGGTGGTTTTGCAGTTGGAGCTATAAGGACTAAATCCATACCTAACTCATTTGCTTTACTCATAGCTTCATCAGTAGAAATTATTCCTAATGACTCCCCTCCATCTATATTACATCTTAACTCTGCTACACGGATATCGTCATTCATTATGACGCGGTCTGTTTTTTTACTCAAAAATTCACCTCATTTATTTTAGTTTGTATAAGCTTTAAGAACTCATCTTCGCTTAAGTTGTACTGCTCTCTAGTTCTTCTGTCACGAATAGCAACAGTTCCACCTTCGACTTCTTCATCTCCAATGATTATGAGCATTGGAACCCTTGTTTTTTCTGCTGTTCTGATTCTTTTGTTAAGAGAATCATTTTTATTATATATCTCACTATCGGCATTTATGTCGATTAGTTTATCTGCCAACTCTTTAGCGTAAGCGTTGTGCGTATCGGCGATTGGAACGATAGCTACTTGTGTTGGAGCGATAAACATTGGAAATTCTCCAGCATAATGCTCTGTTAATATACCAATAAAACGCTCAAAAGAACCTAAAATTGCTCTGTGAATCATAACTGGTTGAATTTTTTCGTTATTTTCACCATTATATTCAAGCTCAAATCTATCTGGAAGATTGAAATCCAACTGTATAGTTCCACATTGCCACTCACGACCTATGGCATCTGTAATCTTGATATCGATCTTAGGACCATAAAAGGCTCCGCCACCCTCATCTATCTCGTATGGCAGTTCATTTTTATCCATAGCAGACTTTAAAGCCTTGATGGAAGTCTCCCAAACTTCATCACTTCCTACGGCTTTCTCAGGCTTTGTTGATATCATCATCTTATAGTCAAACTCAAATGTTGACATTATTTTATCCACAAAATCAACAACTTCAATGATTTGTTCTTCTATCTGATCGCTCGTACAAAAAATATGTGCATCATCTTGAGTAAACTCGCGAACACGAAAGAGTCCATGAAGTGCACCTGTAAACTCATGACGATGAACAACACCATACTCAAAATATTTTATAGGCAAGTCTCTATAAGAGTGAAGTTCATCTTCATATACTTTAATATGACCAACACAGTTCATAGGTTTTACACCAAACTCTACCTCATCAATCTTTGTAAAGTACATATTTTCGCCATAGTTTTGGTAATGCCCAGACGTTTTCCATAGGTCACTACGAAGCATCTCAGGTCCACGGACTGGCTCATAACCACGCTTACGATGAGCTTTAAATAGAAGACTCTCTAGCCTTGCACGAAGTCTTCCACCAGCTGGTAGCCAGATAGGGAATCCTGCACCAACCTCTTCACGAAAGGTAAAGAGTTTCATCTCAGCGCCAACTTTTCTATGGTCACGTTTTTCAGCTTCAGCTAACATTTCCATATGTGCTTTAAGTGACTCTTTATCTGCAAATGCGATACCATATATACGAGTTAGCATCTCATTTTTAGAGTCACCTCCGAGATAAGCACCTGAGATTTTAGTGAGTTTAAAATATCTTATAAGCCCAATATTTGGAAGGTGTGGACCACGACAAAGATCTTCAAATTCACCTTGTTTGTAGATACTAACCTTATCATCTGGAATCCTATCCATAACAGCTAGCTTTAAGTGGTCATCTTTAAATTTCTCTTTTGCCTCATCCATAGAGATTTCATACTTCTCTATCTCATACTTTTTCTTAGCAAATGAGAGCATCTGTTTTTCTATTTTTTTAAGGTCTGACTCACCGATTTCAGTCTCAGTTTTAAAATCATAGTAAAACCCCTCTTTCACAGTTGGGCCTACAAAAAACTTTGCATCAGGGTAAAGTGACTTGATAGCCTGAGCCATTAGATGTGCAGTTGAGTGACGAAGGACTTCTAGTGAGTCTTGCGAGTTATCAAGGAGAATTGGTTTACCTTCAAAGCCCATCTCCCTAGCAGTCTGTAAGTCGATGATTTCATTATTGTGTTTTATTGCAATTGGGTTCAAAATATTTTATCCCTATATAAAAATTTTTGCTATAATAGCCTAAAATCACTTCAAAGTCGATAAATAATATTCAAACTCTGTAGCAGAGTGCAAATGCTGCTTTAAGTGGCTTTAATGATTTTATATAAAGTATTAATAAGTTTCAGCTAAAATTGAGTTCATAAGAAACTGTTAATTAGGAATAATATGAAGACGTTAATGATTTTTTTACTTGCAAATATTGTTTTATATGCTCACCCTCATATATTTATCGATATTTACCCTAAACTCAATATACAAGATACTAAAGTTACTTCACTTAGTTTAGAGTGGAAGTTCGATCAAATGACTTCTTCTGTACTTATAATGGATTATGATAAAAATAAAGATAATAAATTTAGTAAAAATGAGATAGCTTTAATGAAAAGAAATACGATAAAATTATTTAAAGACCATAACTATTATTTAAAGATAAGAGAAAATGATAGATATGTAGAGATAGAAAAATTAGATAATTTTGTAGCCACTATAGATAAAGCTGGAAGATTAGTATATTCATTTGATCTTATTTGTAGTTTTGAAGTTAAAGACAGTATGCTTATGTTTTACGATAAAGGTTATTATATTTCTTTTATGTTAAAAAAAACATTTGTAGCACCTTTAAATAAAAATATAAATTTCAATATTAGAAAGGTTGATAATGGAACTTACTTTGGCTACGCAATGCTTATTAAAGATATTATATGAATTTTTACAATGAATTTTTGCACCAAATTATAAATTGGCAATATAATTTAAACGACTCAGTTGCTTCATATATAAATTCGGTAAATGAAAATGGTCTAAGTGCTGTTATGGTAGTGCTAGCGATCTCATTTATATACGGCTTAGTTCACGCAGCTGGTCCAGGTCATGGCAAAGCATTGGTTTCGTTTTATTTTTTATCTCGTGGTGGCAGTTATAAAAAAGCCATAAAATTAGGCTACCTAATCTCCATTGTGCATGCTTTTTCAGCTTTGAGCATTACATTTGTTATTTACTTTATTTTAAAAGGTCTTTTCTCTAAAACTTTTCAAGAACTCAGTAATATTTCTATGATAATCTCTGCTGTGATGATTGTAGCAGTTGGAATCTATCTGCTAGTAAAAGCCATAAAAGCAAAAAAGGAGAAAGAACAAACTGATTTTTCAAATGAAAAATCAGAATACGCTGTGGCTTTTTCTGTGGGAGTCGTCCCTTGCCCTGGAGTTATGAGCATAGTCTTGTTTTGTATTAGTACTGGTAACTTATATCTTGGAGTTTTATCGGCTATTGTAATGAGCTTAGGTATGGGTCTTACTATTTCACTAGCGGGGATCTTAACTAGCTATGCATCATCAAAAAGTGGAAGCTTCTTAAAAACAAAGGGGTATTTGTTAGAGATGTTTGGAGCAATTTTCATTATACTTTTAGGAGTTTTTTTATTTACTATAAATACTCAAAGCTTGTTTACTCCTCAAGATGCAGCTCCCATATTTTAAGGTATAAAATTACCAAATCTTAGAAAAAAATACCTATTAAAAACGAAACCTTAAAGTTCCGTTTTTAAAACAGCTCCATTTGACGCATTTGACACTAAAATCTGATAGCGTTTTAACCATTTTGATTTTACCTCATTTTTATGGGGCTTCCACGCTTCTTTTCTTTTTGCCAAAATCTCTTCACTAACATTTAGCTGAAGCAGATGATTATCTGTATCTAACTCTATCTCATCGCCATCTTCTATAAGAGCTATCAAGCCACCCTCAGCGGCTTCAGGAGAGACATGTCCAATAGAGGCACCCTTTGTAGCTCCACTAAAGCGACCATCAGTTATAAGTGCTACGCTCTCACCTAGTCCCATACCTTGGATAAGCGCAGTAGGGGCTAGCATCTCTTGCATACCAGGACCGCCTTTTGGACCCTCATAACGGATAACTACAACATCACCAGCTTTTACTTTATGGCTCATGATACCGGCTATCGCTTTTGGTTGAGAGTCAAAACAAACCGCCGTTCCCTTAAACTGTCTCATAGATGGATCAATTCCAGCAGTTTTTACAACAGCACCCTCTAGTGCTAGGTTTCCAAAAAGTATAGATAGTCCGCCAACTTGAGAGTAAGCATTTTCATTTGTATGAATTATGTTCTCATTTAAAATGTGAGCATCTTTTATTCTCTCACCAAGCGTCTCACCTGTTACGGTTGGGTTGTTGAGATAAAGTAGACCACCTCTTCTGCTTACTTCTTTCATAACTGCATTTACACCACCGGCTTTATCAATATCATCCATATGAACAGTTGTTAATGATGGAGAAATTTTAGCGATATGCGCTACATTATCAGCGATTTCATTAATCTTCTCTATAGGAAAATTTACATCAGCTTCTTTTGCAATAGCTAACATGTGTAAAACTGTGTTTGAACTTCCACCCATCGCCATATCTACAACTAACGCATTGTGAACTGCTTTTTCGTTTAAAATATTTTTAATGTTATACTTACTATCCTCAGCTTTAGCCATCTCAACTATACGCTTTGCTGCTTTTTTAACCATCTCTATTCTCTCTGGAGTCATGGCTAAAACAGTTCCGTTTCCTGGAAGTGCTATGCCCATAGCTTCACAAAGTGTGTTCATCGAGTTTGCAGTAAACATACCAGAACAACTTCCACCAGATGGACAAGCGTTACACTCTATCTCATAAAGCTCTTCATCAGTCATTTTACCCTCAGCATGCTCGCCAACAGCTTCAAATGCAGTAGATAGGTCAATTGGAGTACCATCATTTTTATGTCCAGCTGGCATTGGTCCACCTGAAACAAAGATAGTAGGAACATTTACACGTAAAGCTCCCATAATCATACCAGGAACTATTTTGTCACAGTTTGGGATACAAATCATAGCATCTAGCTGATGCGCATTCATAACTGTCTCTATAGAATCAGCTATGATCTCACGAGATGGAAGAGAGTAAAGCATTCCTTCATGCCCCATAGCGATACCATCATCTACACCGATAGTGTTAAAAACAAATGGCACACCACCAGCCTCACGTATAGCCTCTTTTACTATTTCGCCATATTCATGCAAGAAAAAATGTCCCGGGATGATATCAATATAACTGTTTGCGATACCGATAAATGGCTTATCAAAATCTTCGTCTTTAAGCCCAGTAGCTCTTAGCAGTGATCTGTGTGGTGCTTTATCAAAACCCTTTTTAATAATGTCACTTCTCATGTTAATCCTTCGTAAATAGCTCTTTTAATTATGATACTATTTTTAATATAGTTGCGATTATACCATTTTTTGTCTATTTTTTTTTAAAAACTCTTTACAAATGAAAAATAAATGGCTATAATTCCGCTCACTTAAAGATAAGTGACTAAAAATTGCGGGAATAGCTCAGTGGTAGAGCACAACCTTGCCAAGGTTGGGGTCGCGAGTTCGAACCTCGTTTCCCGCTCCATATTAAATTATAAATTGTTGAAAGACACCCAATGCCCGGGTGGCGAAATCGGTAGACGCAGGGGACTTAAAATCCCCCGGTAGCAATACTGTGCCGGTTCAAGTCCGGCCTCGGGCACCATAAAATGATTGTTTAACTGGTGCCATCGCCAAGTGGTAAGGCCGCAGCCTGCAAAGCTGCTATCCCCAGTTCAAATCTGGGTGGCACCTCCAGTTTTATAATTTAAAACTTTTTAACTACACAAGTGGATCTTTGGCAGAGTTGGTCGATTGCACCGGTCTTGAAAACCGGCGAGGGTTATACCTCCCAGAGTTCGAATCTCTGAGGGTCCACCACTTCTTTATCCTTTAAAACACCCTAAATAACGATATCACAAGACACTTTAAGCTTACGAGAAAAACCTCATTGTTACCCTATTGCTACCCATATTTTACAAATTTACTTTTCTTTGTTAGAATTTTTGTGTTCAAACCAATTGGTTTGACAAAATTGAAGTTCCTACTTTAAAAGTATAAAATGCATGACACAAAGAGAGAGTGAAGTCATAGTTGACACTTTCGGATTATGCATAATGAATTAAATTAATTAAGATGTAAATTTAGAAGTTTAGCGCAAAATAATAAGCAGAGTGCTTCTGTATTATGTAATGAAAAGTGAAGAGTAAGTGCGACTCATGCAGGAAGTAGCTGACTTGCTCTAAATGGAAAAAGACGAATTCGTATCTTGCTTTATCTGCGAATTTAAGAGAAAAACGAGAGCTGAAATGTATATTGAGTAAGTTTGAAAGCACTATGAGCTTTAAAGTTTTTCTAATGATTAACATCTAGTTTAACCCGAACTATCTTTAGTATTGATAATTATGGAAAATATTCCTAATGTCAATCAGATCATTATCGATGAGATAAGAGATCTAAGAAAAGCCGTGGATATTATTCTACGCAAACTTAACGAAGTTGATTTAACTGATGAGTTCAATATTAGGGGGCAAAAAAAAGCTGCCAAACTGTTAAACATCTCAGTAGAAACTTTGCAAGATAGATTAAAGGAGGGAAAAAGATTGAAAGAAAATATACACTATCGTGTTACAATCAGCAAGTCTGGTCGCAAGCGTTATTTCTTCAACCAAAGTGCCCTTCTATTAATAAAAGGGCTAATATAGAGTATAGTTTACATTTGAACTAGATAAAAAACAAATGAATAGAAATGAAGAAGTTTTGCTCATATGCAAGCAAAATTTATTTTTAATAGGTATCAAAAGAAATCATTATTTGTACCTAAAAAAGTTTAACTCTAAAGTAAAAAATGCAATGATAGAGATACTTCAATTTAATCAAAAAGGTTAGGACTAGCTATCTTAGCCTTTTTACAAAGACACATGAATGGCTCCCTCTATCCCTAAAAACAATAAGTCAAGATCAAAGAACTCTCAAGTATCCTACAGCTGATATTGCATTATTTTCAGTCCCCAGCATATTCTCGTTAGTATGATTGTCAGAACATAATTCTTCATAAATTATGAATAGCAACTTTCAATCCTTTTTTTGGGTTATGCAAGAAGTCTATTAATATATTATCCATATCATAATAGAAGTGAGAGAAAAAGATTCTCAAAGTCTAAATATTCAAGAAATTGACATAAAGCCAATATAGCTAGGTTAATCAAGGTCCCACAAAATAAAAACTATCTAAAAAGCAGAATATTTTATGATATAATTTCTATATCAAATGAAATAATATTTATATCATAAAGGATACTTACATGTTAGAAGTAATATTTGGAACAAAAGCTCGTGAATTAACTCTACAATATCTTCTAACATTTAAAGAGGGGTATGCAAGAGAGATATCAAAATATTTTGATATATCACTTCCTTCCATTCAAAACCAACTCAAAAATTTTGAAGAGGGTGGACTGGCTCTTAGTAAAATGCAAGGGAGAACAAAGATATATTTTATAAATCCAAGGTATGCCTTTTTAGATGAACTCACAGCTTTACTTAACAAAGCCAAACAATACTACAAGCCTGAGTTAAAAAATAAATTTGAAATGCAAAGAAAAAGACCAAGAAGACCGGAGAAACCACTATGAAAAAACAGATTAAAGATATGGATATAAAAGAGCTTGGTGGCTATATTTGTGATGCATTGATAGCAAAAGATATACATGTGGTACTCTCTGGTGGTTCTTGTGTTGAAATCTATAGTAGAGGCGAATATACTTCTTGGGATTTAGATTTAATCAACCAATATAATGAACAGTTTAAAAAAATCCATGCAACTATGGATGAACTTGGATTTACAGAACATGATAGATATTTTGTGCATAAAGATACAAAGCTATTTATTGAGTTTCCATCTGGTCCATTAGGTGTTGGTGATGCTCCAGTTGAAGAAATAGCTGAAATAGATACCCAAGCAGGTGTTTTAAGACTACTTACTCCTACAGACTGTATAAAAGATAGACTTGCTGCATATTATCATTGGGATGATGAACAATGTCTTCAACAAGCTATATGGGTTGCCAAGAAGAATGAATTTGATTTGAAATCAGTTCAAGAGTGGTCAGAGAAAGAAAAATCTTTAAAAAAGTTTGAAATATTTAAAAATGCTCTACTAGAAAATTGATATATTATATACTTACAACTCATAAATTCATCTATTAAGTTGTCAAGTATGTAGGACACTTTATTTTTTAGGGGCTACTTTAGGGGCTTAAAAAATTGTATTCCATTTTATTTCTAAAAATAGGGCATGTTCAGTTCCCTGAGGGTCCACCACTTCTAAGGCATATTCAATTTTTATTTTTAAAAAACTTTTAAAATTTGTTATTAATTAGCCACAAATTTCCTGCCATTTTTTAAAAAAGCACTAACCCCTTAAGACCAACTATGTAGATGATAGTGTTTATGCTCTACACTATCGTGCTTATGCCTGTGTTTATGCACTAGTTGGGCTTTTATTAGTGTTGGCATATCTTCTAGTAGTGCTTCTACTTTTCCGTCGTAAATTATCTCACGATTTATGACTATGGCTCTATCTGCTAGCTCTTTTCCTAGGCTGATATTGTGAGTGGAGATGAGGGCTGTGACATCTAGTGAGTCTAAAAACTCTACAAGCCAGCCTGTTGTAGGTGGGTCAAGGTGTGCTGTAGGTTCATCGAGTAGTAAGACTTCGGGTTCTACACAAAGAAGAGATGCCAAAAGAACTTTTTGTTTTTGTCCACCGCTTAGTGAGAGAGGGCTTGATTTTAAAATGCTCTCTATCTCAAACTTTTTTGCGTAGTGATGCACTCTGTCGTCTACGTTATTAAAGCCAAAATGTTTAAGTCCAAAAGCTATATCATCATAAACACTTGGATTAAAAAGCATCGAAGATGGGTCTTGCATCTGCAAGGAGATGCTCTTTCTAAAATCTTTAGAGTTTTCTTTTAGGTATTTTTTATTTACAAGATTCTCTTTAAAGTAAAACTCTCCACTTTTTGCATAAAGAAGTCCATTTAAAAGTTTAAGAAGTGTTGATTTTCCTGAGCCGTTTATCCCTAACAGAAGTACTTTTTCGCCCCTGTCTATCTTAAAACTAACATCTTTTAAAACTTCTATCTCGTTTAGCTGAAAGTCTTGGTAATTGTAAGAGAGATTTTTACACTCAATCATCTATTAGTCCTCTTGAGCGTAATCCCATGCTTTGCTCACTTGATTTATGAAGCATTGTACCAAAAAGAGTTGTTAAAAGCGGTTGAAGTTGCTTTTTTGTTATGCTTGTTTTTAGTGTAGCTCCCCTACTTTTAAGCCCTTCGTAGTAACTATGTAACATATTTTTAAGCAGTATGATTTGTGCATAAGTAAAACCATACAAGATGGCTAAAACCTTACTAAAGTCTAGTGCTTTATGCAGGTTTATTCGTCTAACAAGAGTAAAGGTAAGTAGTGTAATCGCAAAGGCTCTAAGGTTTATAAGAACAAGAGCAAAAATGTCTACACTCACGAAAAAGCCATAGACTATGTAAGATAGTGAGATGCTAAGATTAAAAAGTGCAATAACTAGTAGTGCTTTTTTAAAGATTTTAAACCTTGCTTTGCCTCCAAGAGCAATGGTTATTATGATGCCCAAAAGCATTATCCACTCATTATGGACAAAACCTAAAGTCATCACAACAAGCAAATATACAAAAAACCAAACTCTATCACTCACTAAAAACACTCCTAAATTGAGTTTTCAAAAACTTCACACTACTTAGTGTAACCAAACCCTCAATTATGGCTATAAAAATATGCGGAACAACTACTGATGGAAGTGTAACACTAAGCCCAAAAGGAAAGTAAAGCGGAGTTCCATCAACTGATGCTACTAATGGCTGGACGCCAAGAACAACTGCTATGATAATTGAAGGGAAAAATATACTACTCCAGCCAGCCATAAAGATAGCTATGTTTTTTGAACGAGTTACAAAAAGCCTGTAAAACCAGTAGGAGCTAAAACTCCCAATATATGCCATAGCTATGATATTTATGGGATATGAAGTGATGCCACCCTCTCCAAACAAAAGCGCTTGAATGAGCAGGACCAAAGAGATAGAACTAAAAGCTATCCATGGTCCAAAAAGCAAAGAGATTATGGCCACTCCGCCAAGATGCATAGTAGTTCCACCCGGAAAAGGAATGGCTATAAGCATCATCACAAAAGATATGGCACTCACTCCTGCTATGAGAGGAATCTTTTCTACGTCTAACTCTATTTTTTTATATGCTAGAGCTAAGAGAGATGCGCTGATGGCTATGGCTGGGATATATATTTGTGGAGATATAAAGCCATCAGGTATATGCACTTTAACTTCTTAAAGGAGTGCGCTGAATGTAAAGATAAGTCTATAATCCTCTTTGCCCTCAGCACCTTGTTGCAAATCTTCTTCATTTAGATTTGTCCAGGTAGGTAATTTAACACCAACTGCTACTGAGGTAGTTTTGTAAGAGAGTCTTGCCCCTGGAGTTAAGTATATCATCTCGCCACCTGTCGCGTTCGCTCCACTCCCATTTTCAATATCTCGTCCAAGATGAAGATAGTTTGCTTCCATGTTAAAATCCAAACGCAATTTACTCGCTGGTTTTGAGTAAAGCATATATGAGATAGCTGTGTTTAAGCGAAACTCATCTCCAAAACGCACCTTAGAACCATCACTATAAGTGTTTTCTAAAAAAGTATTATACGACACATCTCCTACTAGAGTCCAGTCATTACCAAACCACTTTGTAGCACTAAGACCTAACATAAAAGATGGCTCTCCAAAACCTGTTTGCATCCCTGCATCTATAAGTGAACCATCGGGCATTGTAGCGTTTGAATTTCCCGTTGGTAGGGTAAAACTAAACGATGTTGTAAAGTGCCAATCCTGCATATCATCTAGACTCTCACTGCTTGGTGTTAGCATCAGTCCATCATCGTATTTCATGCCTAATACAAACTGAAATGAGATATCGTGAAAGCCAGATGTACTAAAAGCATCATCTTGTGATTTTATATAGTAAGGAACAAAGACATAAGCACTAAAATATGAGTTAAATCCATAACCTAAACCATACATAAAGTACTCACTCGACTCTGCCTCTCCATCTCTAGTTGAAGTGTATGTTTTGTACTTTGCATGATCAACTTTTAAGTAAGCAAGCAGTGAGCCCTCTGGAAGTGTTGAAGATGAAGTTGTCTCAAGTGGTGCACCAGGTCCCTCTACTCCTGCTAAACTAATAGATGGAACTCCGTGATGTGCAAAAAGCCCTGTACAGAGTGCTAATAGTATGCTAATTTTTTTCATTTTTCTTATCCTTCTTTTTTATGTAAATTAATCCAAAAATTCCAAAAAGTATCATAATACCAATGAGTGTTTTTATAAATGTATTGTTATTGTTTGCATCTATATCTACAAGCATATTCTCATCAACTTCTATCTCAACAATCTTTCCGTGACCATCCTCAGAAAATACTTTTACTCTCCATTCTCCCGCAGCATTTGGCAAAAAAGAGACTCTTGAGTGTGTATCTGTTCTACCAACAGCAAATGGAATCTCAGCGTTTGGTGCATAAACTTCATAGCTTTGAAAGGAAAAATCATCCTCATGTCCAAAAGAAAAAAAGACAACTACGCTTTGTCCTTTTGAGATAGTATGCTCTAAGTTATGCGAAAAAAGAAGAGTTGCGAACACTATCAATAAAAAGACTATTTTCATTTTAAAACTTTTATATTTAGCGTGCTTGAATGTATAATCTCATCACTTTTAATGCCATCATCCTTAAGTGTCAGAGATGCTTTTATATTTTGAAGTCCAGCTTTTTGTATTCGTATATTTATCCTTCCATCTCTATCGCTAACACCTCTAACCTTGTCTGCATAGGCGACACTTACACCAGCCCTTGCTCTACCATCATAAGTAACTAACAGCCTTGCCTTATCTCCTACTTCTATGCTAGAGAGCTTATTAGTTAGACTTAACTCTAAGCCTTTGTTAAAAATCTGTTTTGAGTTATCCTTGTTGATTCTTTTAACAGACTCTATGCTTTTAAAACTACTTATTGCCATCTTAGTTTTATCTTTTGATTGCCTTTTAGTTCCGTATGGTGTTTTTGTATAGTAGGCTTCATTTAAGACTATAAAGAGTGTGTCACACTCAGCTTTTAGCTCCTTAGTTTCTATTTCAAAAACATTTGAGCCACTAGAGCAAAAGACTTTGGAAATCTCCTCTTTTTTTATCTCTTTTTCATCACCATGTGAATGATTCATCTGCATGTGTCCATAGTGAAGAACTAAGGCATCATCAACCCACATATCGTGAGCAAGGAGTGAGTATATAAGTGCTTGGGTTATTATCATTATTTTAATCATGTCGACATTATGAGATGTTTATGTTAAAATCACTCTAAAAAAAGAGAGTTCTTATCTAAAAATGGAACAAAAGTGTTGTTTTTACTGCAATAGCAGACTATATCAGCTTTCAAATGCGATGGTTAAGTGCTCTTCTTGTGCAAAAAAGTACAGCCTTTTGAAACTTCAGCGTGATTTTGATGTCATAGATGCCTTTGTAGATTCAACCACAGCAAAAGCATGTGCTATAAAACTAAATCTTAGCTACCAAGTAGTTTTTAACAGATATGAGCATATACGAAAGTTACTTATTCGTCATTCACACGATTATTATGAGTACAAAAGAGAGAATCTAGATGAGTTTGAAGAGTATATCTATATCTGCAAAAGTAAAAAGAAAGATTATGCAAATATCATCGAGTCACAAAACTTTATAACCTTTGCATATGAGAAGAAAGTATATACTTTTTTGCTTCCATCTTTAAAAAGATTTCAAACTAAAGTTGATGATGAAAACTTAAAAGTAGCACATGGAAATGAGTTCAAAAAATTCATGCTAACTAATCGTATATCTAAACTTAAAACTAGTGAGGGTACGATTACAAAATTTTGGAGCTTTTTTGAAGTTTTTATCACACCCTACAAAGGCGTAAAGAGTGAATATTTTTTAAGTTATTTAAAAGAAGCGGAGTTTAAATTTAACTATACAAAAAAAGAGCAAAAAGAAATTTTGATCTATTTATGGAGCTTACAATCTGCTGCCTAAGAAACTGATATTTTAAAATCAGTTTCATTAACAGTTTGACTGAACTTTAGCGCCTAATTTAACATAAAAATTCAGCAAGATATCTCTTGTATCTTTTGCCCATACTCTTCGTTAATTTTATCAAGTTTTGTTTGCGCTACTTCTAGCTTTTGAAATGTCTCTTCGACTAGGGCATCTTCATCCGAGACAAGTTTTGAGAGATCCACTATCTTTGAGTTATCAGCAATCTCTGAAGCTTCTACTAATTCTTTGTGATGGAGCTCTAGCTTCTCTTCTGCTTGTATGATTTTTTTTTCTAACATCTCAACTTCTTTTTTTAGTGAAGAGGTTTGTGAGTTTCTCTCTCTTATAAGTTGTGCTTTTAATTTTTTATTCTCTTTAAAGTTGGTCTTTGGGGCAGTTTTTTTCTTCACCTCATCCTCTTCTTCTTCCCAACCGATTTTCTCTAAAAACTCATCATATCCACCATCAAAGTACTCAGCTTTACCTTTTGCAAAGATGATAAGTCTATCACACACTCTTCTTAAAAGTTCTTCTGAGTGAGTAACTATAATGCTTGAGCCTTTGAAGTTTTGCACAGCTTTTGTAAGTGCTTCGATACTTTGCATATCGAGGTGATTTGTAGGTTCATCAAGCAGAAGAAGGTTTATCTCTGATGCGAGTATCTGACCTAGCATTACACGACTTTTTTCTCCACCTGAGAGCAGTGAGATATTTTTCTTTGCATCATCATTGCTAAACATCATTGCACCACAGATTGAGCGAACTCTGGACTCGCCAAGTTTTGGATTTTTTGCATATATCTCATCCATTACAGTTTTATTTGGGTCTAGGTGCGAGATATTTGTTTGTCCAAAGTGAGCCAAAGATGCTGATGGATGAAAGTTTATCTCGCCTTCTAAGTGCTTTAGCTCTCCTGCTATAGTATTTAGTAGGGTTGATTTTCCCTTTCCATTTTTGCCTATAATACCAAGACATTCACCTTTTGCAAGTGTAAATGAAATATTTTCAAATAAAATATTATCCTCTGTATAGCCAAACTTTAAACCCTTTACATCTAGTAAAACTTTTGCTGGAGTCTCTTTAAAGTTGAAACTAAACTCTAAAGATTTGTCAAAATTTAAATCCTCTAGCATCTCCATCTTCTCAAGTTGTTTTACTTTTGATTGAGCTTGAGCCGCAGTAGATGCACGAGCTTTATTCTTAGCGATAAACTCCTCTAGCTCTTTTACTTTTTTATCTTGTGAGATTTTTTGTTTTGCATGAAGCTCTTCATCTGCACGAAGATGCTCATAAAACTTATGAGTATCGCCCTCGATTATCTTTAGAGTTTTTCTTATGATGCCCATAGTGTGAGTTGTGACACTATCCATAAAGTCTCTATCGTGAGTGATGAAAATAAGCTCTCCATCAAAGTTGCATAAAAAATTTTTCAGCCATCTCAAAGAGACAATATCAAGATAGTTGGTAGGCTCATCTAAAAGTAACAAGTTTGGCTCTGTAACTAAAAGCTTTGCCAGATTTATGCGAATCTGATAACCGCCAGAAAAAGAGAGTGGGTTAGCGTCTAGGTCCTCCTCTGAAAATCCCAAACCAAACAAAATCTTCTCCACTCTATAAACATCATACTGCATCTCCTCACTTAGTGCGAGTGCTGCCTCTTCTCTTAAAGTAGGCTCACTAAATGTGAGATGCTGTTTTAGAGTGCCTATCTTATAGCCTTTTGGGATAATAACCTCTCCGCTATCATATCCCTCTTCGCCCATTATTATTTTAAAAAGTGTTGATTTTCCACTGCCGTTTCGTCCTACTAACCCTACTCTTTGAGATGAGTTTAGCTTAAAGTTTAAGTTTACAAAAAGCTCCCTTGGACCAAAGCTTTTACATATATTTATAAGTTGTATCATTACTCTTCTGTGTTGTCTCCATAGTGTCTAAATAGGTAATCTATGATGATTTTCTCATCTTTTTGTGTGATGGGAGCTTTATATACTTCTCTCATCTTTATAACTGACTTTCTCCAAAATTCTCTTGATTGTTTGCCCTGATTTAGGATGTAGCCATGAGAGTGACACCACTGACAATTTCTTTGAATGGCTTTAAAATCTTCATCTTGAGCCATAGTAAACGTTACGCTTGGGATTTTAACATCTTTTTCATATTCTCCAAGCAGAGTTGATGCTAAAAGTAACAAAATTATTATTGTTTTTTTCATCTTAAACTACCTCCAAAGTGATGCTATCGATGCCGTTATATTTATAACCGCCTCTATTCCACTTTATCTCACTAGGCTTTGGTTGCTCTTGTCCTAAGTTATTTATAGCTTTTGCCATAATGGTTAAAACTCCCCTACTCTTAGCTCTAAAAGAAAATCTAAACTCTCGAAATGCATAGGGTGAGAGCTCCTCTCCTAGATCTGCACTCTGCCAACTCTCTCCCCCATCAACTGAGATAAGAACCTCTTTAATGCCATGACCACCATCAAAAGCTACGCCTTTTGCTATAACATTTGCATCTACTTTTATGCTCGAGCCATTTTTAGGGTAAGCTATAACGGACTTGATGTTCATGGTTGTGATGGGCTTTGTTTTTTTAGCCAAATTATCTGGCGATTCACACTCACACTCATTATCAGCTATACGGTAAGCTTTGTCCATATAAAAAAGTTCTTGATACTCTTTTGTCACACTTATGGTGCTTAGCATCTTAACCCAACTATCAGAGTACATGCCTGGAACGATTAGGCGGATTGGGTAACCATTTAAAAACGGTAACTCTTCTCCATTCATCTCATAAGCTATGATGACATTTTCATTTATCTCACTCAACTCTAGCTCTCTTTTAAAGTTCTCAGTTTTGTGAAAGGCTGCCTTATCATCACCATTTAAACCTACCCATCTAGCATCTTTGTCAAGCCCTGCATAATCAAGCACATCTATTAATCTCACACCTTTAAACTTTGCACAACCCATAGCACCATTTCCCCATTGTATACCACTTGTAGTTGGCACAAATGCTGAACGAGAGTTACCACCACACTGCACAACTGCTGTGATTTCAACTATTTTAAACTCACTCTTAAGCTCATCAAGTGAGAGATAGATATGATTTTTGACAGCTCCACCAACAGAGAGTCTGTACTGGTCTATATATTTGTAAACGGGGATACGAGGCATATGCCATCTTACAAAAAAAGCATCATTTGGAGTGATGGCACTTCCTAAAAACTCCATAGGAGTCTCTAAAAGAGGAGGTCTGTCCGAGTAAGTAATGAGTGGTCGCTTCTGTGGAAATGCGATATCTATGACTTTTTGATTATCAAGAGGTTCACGAGTTATACCAAATGCATTTGAGCCAAAAACAACTGCACAAGCACTAAGTGAGAGGCGGAAAAAGTCTCTTCTTTGCATTTAAAATCCTTTTATAACTTTTTTTTATTCTAACACAAAAATAAAAGCAAAAACAGTAGATTTGTCAACTTTTTACTAGATTAGACTAAGTTCTACTTTTTGTGTTTTAAAATCTACCAAGACTACTCTTATGTTTGGTAGATGCTGATTGATAGAGAGTACTTCAAACGGATGTTTTATCCGCTTCTCGCTCATCTTTGATATATGAATCATCCCATCATTTTTTAGCCCAATATCAACAAATGCTCCAAAATCTGTGATGTTTCGAACTATGCCAGAGACGAGACTTCCCTCTTTTAGCATCTCAATATTAGTCAAACCCTTTTTAAAAACGATGCCAGGCAACTCTTCTCTTGGATCAAAGCCTGGCTTTATTAGCTCTTTAATGATGTCATTAAGTGTCTCAAAACCTATACCTAGCTCGTGCGCTTTTGTGCGAATATCTAAGCTTTTTAACTCATCTAAGTCTAACTTTTTAGCCACCTCATAACTCTCAGGATGGATACCAGAGTTATCAAAGATATTTTTGCCATTTTTGATTCGGATAAATCCAGCAGCTTGCTCGTAAGCTTTTTTGCCCAAACCTTTTACTTTTAAAAGTTCACTCTTTGTCTTAAATACACCATTTTTTTGGCGATACTCTATGATATTTTGAGCCACTTTAGCTCCGATGCCTGCAATATGCGAGAGCAGAGATGCTGATGCTGAGTTTACATCAACTCCTACTCGGTTTACTAAGTCGCCTGTGACATCATCGAGCCTTTTTGCAAGAAGTTTTTGGTCAACATCGTGTTGATACTCTCCAATGCCCAAAGACTTTGCATCTATCTTTACAAGTGCTGCCATAGGATCTCGAAGCCTATGGGCTATGGAGATGGCACCTCTTATAGTAACATCAAGTTTTGGATACTCCTTTTGGGCTATGCTTGAAGCTGAGTAAACAGAGGCGCCCGCTTCTGAGACTACTGTATAGCCAAGAGAGAGTTTTTCTTCTTCTATTAGTTTTGCAAAAAACTCTTGAGTCTCCCTAGAACCTGTGCCATTTCCTATAGCCACACTTGTGATATCATATTTTTTTATTAATGCCAAAACTACTTTTTTAGAGCCCTCATAGTCATTTCTCGGTTGTGTTGGATATATAACTGCCCAGTCCAAAAAGTTAGAACTCTCATCAATAACTGCAAGCTTGCATCCGCTCACATAAGCAGGATCCACGCCTAAAACCACTCTTGGCGTGATTGGTGGAGTCATAAGTAGTTGAACAAGATTTTTTCCAAAAACACCTATGGATGAAGCATCAGCTTTTTCTTTTACAATGCTATGAACTTCTCTCTCTATTGATGGAAGCAGAAGTCTCTTTAATCCATCTTGATAAGCTTCAAATAAAATTTCACTCGAACTTGAAGCGTGTGATGGAATCTTAAAACGTCTTATATTTTGCTCTAGTCTCTCTACATCAGTTACAATTTTTACACTTAACTCTTTTTCTCTCACCGCTCGCATGATGGCAAGGTATCTATATGATGGGATATAGGCTATTTTTTCACTTTTATGGGCTAAGTTTTTAAAAACTCCATCCTCTTTAAAACTCTTTGTTTTTTTAGTCTCAAGAGTTGCAAACTTTAGCATGTTCTCACGCAGAACACTTCTTTGTTTTGGTGACTGGGCATATCTTTGAGCCAAAATATCTTTAGCTCCAGCTATCGCTTCATCTACACTTTTAACATCTTGCTTTACAAACTTTTTTGCCTCAAGCTTAAACTCAGATAGACTTAGTCTTGCACTTTGTAGAGTGTTTGCAAGTGGAGCTAAACCGTTTTTGACAGCTACAGTAGCACGAGTGTTTTTAGACTCTTTAAATGGTCTATAAATATCTTCTAAAACTCTTAGACTCTCTGCCTCTTCTATACTCTTTCTTATAGCCTCACTAAGAGTTGCACGCTCCTCGATGAGTCTTAAAACTTCAGCTTTACGCTCTAGTAAGTTTTTAGCACCAATATAGACTAACTCAAACTCACGCAGAGCTTCATCGCTCGCCCCACCACTTAACTCTTTGCGGTACCGGGCTATAAAAGGGATGGTGCTTCCATCATCAAGTAGTTTTAGTATGTTTTTAATATGTTCTTTTTTAAACGAGGTTTTTTGGCTTAGTAGGTCAATGAGGTTTTGCATAAATATCTTTCTTTTTTTGCAATTATACTCTTATTTTAATGACCCTCAGTGTGAAGCTTATCATGGACGACGCCATTGTTTAGCATCCCTAAAAGCATAACTAGTTCCCACGCTCTGCGTGGGAGCAAGAGGAAAACCTCTCTTATGCGCTCTTTTGAAATCCACTAAAGAGTTTTTTGATTCTAAGGACTCCAAACTTCAATCCACTAAAACGCATAATTTTTGCTAGGTGCTTCCACTCTTTTTTATCATAACAAGGTTTTGGGCACTTCCTACAGCTTGGTTTTTCATCGTGCGGACACGCTTGTAGTTTTATATATGAATAGTAAAGAGTCTCTTCGCATCTATCACAAAGAGTATAGTGTATAGCTTCATTTAACTCTCTATCTTTGTAACTTAGAGCAATGGAGTCTATTTTTTTTTCAGCCTTTACATGTTCATGATCACAATAACACTGGATAAACTTTAAGACAGTCTGGCTGTCATGGATAAATTTTTCTTCAGTCATCTCTTATGCTTTATTTTATTTGTTCGATTTGCATGAAGTGTACCTAAAATAAAAAACAAAGCACTTGATGTATGCCAATACTAATTTTTCTTTAAGCTATGATAAACTTACTCAACCCTTGTAGTAATATCTATACCTTTTTCTTTTAAAGCATAACCAATCTCTACAATCCTATCTTTGTACTTCTGTGATTCTAAAAATCCCTCATAAGCATCAAGCTCTTTGTTTGCAACTCTTGCTGCAATGTTGTCTATATTTAAATATACTATTTGCAGTTCTGATTCTAACTCTTCTACTGTATCTTTCATATAACTATCCTTATCTGTTTTTTTACAATGATTTTATCTTCTTTAGCATCCATTCCCACTCACCAAATCCACTATCAGCGTTGATATGCCCTGCTTTTTCTAAGACTTTTATCTCTATGCCTAGTTTACTTTGAAGCTCTCTTGCTTCTTTCATGCTCATATATGGATCATCATCGGAGCAGACTAAGAGTGCTTTTTTTGCATGTAAGTCTTTAGGAACTTCTACAGGAAAAAAGTTTTTTAGTTCATCTATTTTTGAGTTTAGGCTTGGAGGAGCGACTAAAAATAGATTTTCAACATCTTCAAGAAGTCCACTATTGCACATATGAAACCATAAAGTATTTGCAAGAGAGTGACAAACTACAACGTTAGCTCTAAACTCCCTTAGTTCTCTTAGAGTCTCTTTTATCCAAATATCTTTATCTGGTGACTCAAAATCTGGCAGTTTTAAAAAACTAACACAACCATAATCTCTAGCAATCTCAGCTGCTATATAACTTTGCCAATGAGGTGTGTCACTTCCTCCCCATCCGTGAAGTAGTAAAACTTTTTTCTTCATTTTTTTTGCCTTTATAAAAAAGATTTAAAGCTTTTGAAAATATAAAGCCTTTAAAGTTTTGTTTTTAAGATTGTACATCAAAAAGGCTTATAGTTATTTTTTAACACCTCTTTGTGTATTTAAAAAACTATTTTGGCACTACATCAATCTACGTGCCAAGCTTTAACTCGAGCTATTTTAGAAGATAAAACAGATATCGTTTTATAAATATTTTTTATGCTACAATAATCTTCATTTAAATTTAAGGAAACAAAAGATGAAAAAACTAAACCTAATGGCTCTACTTTTTGGGGCAGTTTTGTTTTTAGCACTAGGTTCTACTACTCTAAGTGCAGAGATGAAGTGTGGTTCAGGTAAGTGTGGCAGTTCTAAGATGAACAAAATGAGCTGTGATGATGCCAAGTGTAAAACTAGCAAAACTTGTAAGTGTGGTGATGAGTGCAAGTGTGACAAAAAAATGTCAAGCTGTGGCAACGAAAACTGTCCTTGTGGAGATTGCAAATGCAAAGATTGCAAATGCGGACAAAAGTCCAGTAAAGGCATGAAATGCGACAGTAAAAAATGCGATAGTAAAAAAGCTAAAGGCAAGAACTGCGACTCTGGTAAATGCCCAGCTAAATAGAAACGCTAACCCATAACTTTCCTAGAAGCCTCGCCCTGTTTTGTGGGACTCTTCATGGAAAGTGCGACTAGTTAGTGCTCCTAAAGATTCCACTTCCGAAGTAGAAACTACTCTGTTTCTGCCAGTCTCTTTTGCTTTATAGAGCCTCTCATCAGCCTCTTTTATAGTTTTTTGTATATCTCCATCTTCACACAAAGAGACTCCAAAGCTGCAAGTTAGCAAACCTATAGTGTCAAACTTATACTCTTGAATGCTTTCTCTTAGATGCTCAGCTAGTTTAGTTGCTTCTTCTATGGATTTAGCAGCTAAGACTATAATAAACTCTTCTCCACCCCAACGAATAAGTTTATCATCTTTTCTTATGTCGGCTTTTACAATATCTGAGAGAGTTTTTAAAACCTCATCTCCCACTACATGTCCATAAGTATCATTTACTTTTTTGAAAAAATCTATATCAAAAAATATGATAGCAGTGAAGCTGTTGTGTTTTTTATTTAGTTGGAGTATGGAGTCTATATTTTTATCAAAATAGGCTCTGTTGTATGCATTTGTTAGTGTATCTTTTAAGACCTGTTTTTGAAGCTGAAGTTTTTCACTCATAGCATCACTAATATCTGCAAAATCAATTATATAGTAGTTTGCATCATATTGATTTATAGAGATTGAAAAAGCGTGAGGAGTCATAGTTGAGTCAAACATTAAGACTACTCTAGCCCTCCCTGGAAGATTTAAGAGACTCTCAACCCAGTGCTTCTCATTCTTTTTTACATCACTCAAGCTAAAGAAGTTTTTATCTCTTATAAAAAGGTCACAAATACACTCATGATGTTCTAAAAACGCTTCTATGTCTTTGTAGTTAAAAAAGTCAAAAAACTTCTTGTTAGCGAAGCTAAACCTTACTCCATCTGTTAGTATCACAATAGAACTTTGAACATTCATAAATCTTTGTATCTTTAAAGTTTCATCTTTTATTTTTTGCATCTGTATGATAATGGCTACAACAAGAGCAAAAAGAAGTAAAGAGACTACAACAACTATCATCTTAAAAAAATCATATCTTTTTTTGATAATCGTTATTTCATCAAGAGGAGCATATGAGACTATATAAGCGGCGCTTTCATTGTCTATATTCTTTAGATTTAAAAATACTGCCACACAACCTTTATTGTCATTTATGATAGGTAGAGAAAAGCTCTCTTTTTTGTTTAATTTTTCTAAAAAATATTTATTACTTTTAACCAAATTTGTGAGCTTTTGCACAAAAGAGTCTCTTGATATTTTTTTGTTTAATTTCGAGATTGTAGGATTTTCTAAGTAGTAGTTACTGCTTAGTTGTGATGGTGTAAAAAAATCTCTATACTCTTTAAAAATCTTGTCATAGCTTGTTTTTTTATCTAAGATTATCTTGTGCGTATAAGCTGGAAATATAGCCCTTAGTTTTTTCTCTATGCCTTCAAAAGAGATAGAAAACTCAACACTTCCTAAGTGTTCTCCCTCATAAAGTATGGGAAAAACATATCTGTAAGCAGGATAAATCTTACCACTTTCAAAGCCCATAACCTCTCTAAGCTCACTATTTGCGATCCGTACCGAGCTTCGTGCCTCTTTTAAAGAGTCCCCATTTTGGTACGGTATATGAAATCTAAGCAGGCTTTTAGAGTCATGAGTATGAAAGTGAATCTGTCTAACATTTAGTTTGGTTAAAAATTCATACTCTTTATATAGAAGTCTAAAGAGTTTTCCTCTAAGTAAAGACTTTTGAGACTCATCAACTCTCTTAAATCTTTTTAAAATCTCCATAGCCTCTCTGTTTCTCATAGTATCATAAAAACTTTTTTGAGCTACAAGCATATACGTCTCTAAAATAGACTTATTTGCAACTCTAATGAATTCAAGATTTTTATCTGTAGCACTTTGTATTACGCTCTCTTGTGAAGTTTGTATATACTTCACAAGCATGATACATATAAAAGAAGTAAGCACAAATGCTATAAAGATTTTGATCTTCATTTTGTATTTGCTTTATATGGGATATTAAAATCAATAAACAGCTCATCATAATCACACTCATTTGCTTCTACAACGCCGTTTGAGAGTATACCCTTGAGTTCATTTTTGTCTTTTTTTTCTAACTCTAACAGAGCGCCTTTTATGCTCTGTATCTGCTCTTTTGTAAGAGTTTTAGTATTTACTACAATGGAAAATCCCGGTAAAAGTTTACTTTTTGCAATAATCTCAACACCTAATGACTCAAACTGTTTAGCTATGCCCTCTTTAGCCCCAGCTATTAAAAACTCGCCTTTTACAACGCTAATAAGAGCATTTGTATGTGACATTGTGTAACCATACTTTTGCTTAGCAAGGTCTATGTTGAAATTTTCCCTTAACAAGATATTACTCATAAAGTAACCACAAGTTGAGAGAGGCTGTGTAAGTGCTATTTTTATCTGCTGTTTTTTATCAAACTCATCTTCTTTAAACTTTGCGAGAACGCACCTGTACTTACTAAGTCCATCTTCTTGTTTAAACGAGATTATAGGTTCTATAAACTCATACTCTTTTTTTAAAGAGAGATAAAGAAGAGGTCCAAGGTATGCCATATCTATAGAGTTATCTTTAAAGCCATCTAGTATATCTTGATAGTCTTTTTTATATATATAGTTGATTTTTATAGAGATTTTTGATTCTAAGTATGAACTCATAGGTAAAAACTCTTCTATATTTTTTGTAGCTTTTTTTGTAGGAAGTGGCGCAAAATTTACTTTGACGCCTTGTGCTAAAAGCAGGTTACTTAAAGATAGCAAAAAAAATAAAATAAGCTTTTTCATATTGTACTTTAAGTCCGAATTTAAATTTGTCTAAAGTTTAACTAAAAAAATACAATCAAAACTTAAAAATATCAAGCTTTATTTTCTAAAACCTCATGCATTTCTACAGTCTCACCAACCTCTTGTGAGAACTTGTCCATGAGCTTAAAAAGCTCATTTGAGTGACTCTCTGCCTCATTAAATCTTCTTAGTAGTGCCTCTTTTGTCTCTTTATCCGTTAGAGAGTGACCAGCCAAAGCAGGCTCAAGATTTTCATTTATAAGTTCATGAAAAGCAATATGATGAGGCTCCATTGCCTTAAACGAAGCGTTTTGTCCAAAAAGTTCACTTCCAACTCCATAGTACCAAAGCCCAAAACCACAATGTTTATGGTCTTTTTTTAACTCTTTTGTTACACTTGAACTAACTACGGCAGAGTAGGCATTTGACTTAAAGAGTATATGTTGGATTTTATAGTTTGATAAAAACAGGGCAAAACTACTTGTATTTGAGAGCTTTGATGTGTGGGTAAGATTTATTGTAAAGTTGTTCATAGTATCTAAAAACTCTCTCATTGTTTGACTAGTTTGAGTGGCTATATCATTCATTGCATCAGAGTTGTGCGAGATGTTTTTTGATTGGTCTTGAAGATTATCTATAGTAATGCTAATCTCGCCAGTTGCTTTTTGAGTTCTCTCAGCTAGTTTTCTAACTTCATCAGCCACAACTGCAAAACCTCGTCCATGTTCACCTGCTCGTGCAGCTTCTATGGCAGTATTAAGTGCAAGCAAGTTTGTTTGATCTGCTATATCTTTTATGAGACTAACTATCATAGCAATATCACCAACATTTGTATCCATCTCTCTTATAGCATCAGAAGTATTTGTAACTAATTGACTAAGACTCTCTATCTCCTTAGTAGTAGTTTGCAGGGAGCTGTAAGTCTCTTTAGCAGATGCTGAGGCCTTAGATGTGCTAGCAGTAACATCCATAAATGAGTTCTCTGTTTTGTTTATATCTGTAGTTATAAGGTCAAAGTTGCCTTTCATCCCAGCGTTGAAGTTGCTAAATGTACTACTTAACTGCCCCATCACCTTGTAGCCCTCGTTTGCTTTCATAGATTCAACTGCCTTTTGTATTCGTTGTGCGGTCTCTCCAAACTCGCCTTGCAAGCCAGCTGGATACATACTTCTATATATAAAGCCCTGGCTAACAGCATCTATGGTATTTCTGCTCTCTCTAAGTACAACTTCTACTTGGTCTAAGCACTTGTTAATATTCCATGCAATATTTTCGAGTTTACTGTCGTGCCTATATAAAATAACACGAGTTGAGAGTTTTCCATCTTTTACATCTTCTAAAGTTGTAGCTATTTTATCCATAAGTGCATCTTCACTACCGCCCATCTCTTGCTTTTGAGGGATAAATAAAGAAGCAATCGCTAAAGTTACTACAACCAGAGCAAAGATAATTTGAGAATTTACTGCTAAAATACCAGCACTTATAAGCACTAAAACCAAAAGAGCAACAACTCTATAATTTTTCATAGAGTTCACGCTACTCTCCTTTTTGAAGATTTACTACAAACTCTTCATAACTTGTTCTGTTTTTATGTAAAAAGTCCCCTAAAACCCTTGCGGACTCATTCATCCCGCCACTTTTTTCTGCATCTATAAGTAGTTTATATATGGGAACAATAGTCTCAATGGCTGACTTTAGAGGTTTTCTTCTAACTGAAGTATAACTTACAATATTTTTATTTATATCCAAGTCAGCCGTGATATAGGCAAACACCCAGTAGTAACCTCCATCAGCACAAAGATTTTTTACAAATCCAAAAAACTCTTTTTTATCTTTGACAAGATCCCATAGAGTCTTAAATGCGATACGAGGCATATCAGGATGTCTTATAAGATTATGATTTGCTCCTATAAGGTTAGATGTTTTATATCCAGCAATATTGCTAAATATCTCATTACAATAGATGATATTCCCTTTGGTATCTGTCTTTGAGACTATAAAATCATTATCGCCCAGTTGTTTTTCAATATTTGTAATATCTTTTGGAGAGTCCTCTTTAGAGAGTGTTTTTCTAACCATAAATTGCTCCTTAATCAAGTAAGTGCTTTAGTCAGCTATTAACAAAAATTATATCTCAATATATAGTTAAAAATAACCCCTATTTTATTAGAGTAACAAATGATTTATACTTGCTACACAAAGTAACATATATTTGCTATAAACCTAAAATTCTTGGAATTTTTCCTAATTTTGACAATTTTGCATAAACACCCCACAATTTTTTCACATAGTGTCCAATAAATGGAAGTGGTATCATATAAGCTTTTTTATCATCTCTATATATTAGGGATGCTCCATCTCCGCTATCCATCAAGCATAAGATATTTATATGCTTTTTGTAAGATTTTAGGCTCGCTTTACCTTTGTCCGTTTGAGAGATATTAAAAGCTACATTTCTAGCCATGATCTCGGCTAAATGTCCTTGTTTAGCCTTCCATGATGGACCTTCTAGAGCTGCTATATCTCCTATGGCATATATATTACTTGGTACCTCATCAAATATAACACGACAATACTCATCTATCTTTACAAATCCAGCTTCATTTTTTGGAAGGTGCGAGTCTTGAACTACCTCATGTCCACTTCCAGCTGCTATAAACATTATTAGATCTGACTCTAATTTTGAGTCATCTTCAAAAATGACTGAATCTTCTTTAAATAACTTTATTTTTTTACCAAAGTGTTGTTTTATAGCGAGTCTTTTGAAAAAATCATCCATCATGCTTAGTGCCTTTTCGCCCATTCTTTTTCCTGGCTCACTCATTGGAGCAAAAAATGATAGCTCGAAGTTGTCTCTGATTCCTTTTTTCTTTAGTAGATTGTGAGTGTTAAACAAAAGCTCAAAGGCTGGTCCACCGCGGACACTTGAACTGTCTTTTGGATTTGCGCCAAAGCCAAAAGAGATTTTACCACTTCCTTTTTCTATGAGTGCATCTAGAGAATCTCTTAGTTTGAGTGACTGCTCTGGTTCTGCACAGATAGAGAGAGTATGCTCTATACCTTCATGCTTTAGTTTTGAAGCACCCATAGCTAAAACAACATGGTCATAAGAGCTTAAAATTTCTCCTGATGCAAGGGTGTACCTATTTTGTTTCACATCTATGTGGGTGAGTGCATCAACTATAAGTTTAAAACCATGAACCCTTTGGAGTTCTGCTAAGTCAATACAAATCTCATCAAACTCTTTTTCTCTTGTTGGAATCCAGATGGAAGTAGGATAGATAAAAAAGTAGTCTCTATCACTTACCAGTGTCACATCATAATTATATTTCTTTAAAAATATCGCAGCTTCAAGTCCCCCAAATCCACCACCAATGACTAAAACACTCTTCATAACAACCCTTTTATCAATATTTATCGTAAAATATACCTCAAGTTGTGTTAAAGTATTATTAACGCTTCTTATTTATAAAATAAATTGCGACAAGACTTATTGAGCCACCTATGACTATATGACTCTGCAACTCTTCGTCTAAAATGGCCCAAGCGACCACTAAAGCGAAGATTGGAACTAAAAACATATAAGAACTAGTTATCTCGCTTCCAAGTCTAGCTGATGCTATATAAAAAATAGTAGTAGCCACGCTTTGACCTAAAACAGCTAAGTAGATAAGAGCCATCCAAAACTCTGTATCGAGTTCAAAAACACTTAAGAGTCCAGCATCGTACGAGTAGATAAATGAGGCAATAGTTGCCACTACGGAGATGTAAAAGCTATAATGGACTGGGTGTATGTGTTTGTTTGAGTGTTGAGATAGTAGAGTGACTCCACCCCAAACAACTGCACAGAGTAAAAAGTATATATTTGCGCTACTTAGTTCTAGTTTGTATATCTCTAAGATTATTGCGCCGCCTACAAATCCTAAGAGTAGACCAAAGTATTGCCAAAGTTTAAACTTTGTTTTAAATAAAATTCCCACCATCAAAAATGTTACAAGTGGAGTCATAGTTGTAATGATAACTCCGCCATTTCCTGCATATCCACTCTTTACTCCAAGGTATGAAAAGACCATAAAAGAGATGTTTAAAACAGAGCTTGATAGTATGAACTTTGAGCTTTGTTTGTTTAACCTAAGTGGTATTTTTATAAAATAAAGTATCGGGATAAAAGAGAGACTCATAAGAAAAAAACGCCAAAAAATCACAACCTCAAGGGATGAGCTCTCTGTTAAAATCTTTAACGCACTCCATCCAGCTCCCCATAAAAACATGGCAAGGATGAGAAGATATGTAAAGTGTGAATTTTTCAAAGTTGGCTCATTTTAGACTTGTTGTGATATTCTTGTCATTATAGCTTAAAAGAAACTAGATTTTTTGGTAAAATATGCATATGAAATATATAGACTGGTTTGAATCTCACGCACAAAAGCACAAAAAGATTGTAGAAAGATTGCGATGTAAAGGATACACAAAAGAGCAGATTGTTGACTATTTTGATTTTGAAAATATGAAAGAGAACGAAGAAGATTTTTGCCCACTTTATAAACAGAACAAAAAATGTCACGACATAAAAACTCTTAACTGCTATATGTGTGCCTGTCCAAACTTTAGGTTTAATGACGATGGTCTTGCAAAATATAACGGTCTTAAAATCTTAAGTAAGTGTGACATAAACAATGGTAAAAAGTTTGCAAGCGGTGGTTTTATACATCAAGACTGCTCATCTTGCACAGTTCCTCATCATAAGGCTTATGTACTTAAAAATTTTTCGTATGATTGGCGTGAGATGATGGGTGAGTGTAAAATCAATTGAATTCTCTGGTTAATTTATAAAGACTGAACTCCGTGTCAAGCACAAAATGGCGGAACATATGTCATCCTAAACTCTAAAGAAGATTTTTGCATAGCAAAAAGCGATTCTCTTGTTTTGACTCAGGATTTAATTTGATAATCGTTCAAAGTATTTAATTAAAAAAGGATAGTAATGTTAAAATTTGTTTTAGTAGTGGCGATTTTGTCAGTTGGGCTCTTTGGGGATACAAAAGAGGCTTATAAAGCCTTTTCAAACAAAGAGTATAAAAAAGCCTTTAAACTATACGAGATAAGTGCAAAAGATGGAGATACTAAGGCGCAAAATGCTCTTAGCTATCTCTACTTTAATGGTTTAGGCGTTGATAGAGATGCTAAAAAAGGTCTTAAGTGGCTAAAAAAAGCAGCTTCTAACTCAAATACAACAGCCCAGTATGATCTAGGCATGATGTATCTTGTGGGAAGAGATATCCCTCAGGACTCAAAAAAGGCTCTAAAATGGTTAAGTAAAGCATCAGACGCAAACAATTCAGATGCACAGTATAACCTGGCTTTAATGTACTACAGAGGAGATGCAACTGATCAAAACATCACAAAAGCAGCCGAGCTTTTAGAAAACTCAGCACTTGGTGGAAATATGCAAGCTGAGCAAAATATTGGGCTTATATATATGCAACTCCTAAAATTAGACAAGGCTGCAAAGTGGCTTGAAATCAATGCTGCAAAAGGAGATCCAAAAGCTTATTATCTCTTAGCAGAAATATACTGCACACAAGGAGAGTTTAAAAAAGCAAAAAAATGGGCAAAGAAATCAAAAGATGCTGGAGATGAACAAGCTGAACTACTCTGGTTAAAATACAATTTAGAACAATATTAATAAAGCTTAGAAGTTTTGTACAAGAAGTGGTTTTCACAGACTAAAATCAGAATTTAAAAAAATTCTGATTTTATACAATATGTTGTGAATCAAGGAGATATTAAAAAGTCTCATTTAGAATTATACCCATGGAGTTTGGCACATTTTGTCATATGAGAAATTAAAACGGTGCTTTTAAAAATACTAAGCAATAGTATCCTTCGCGATAAGTTTCCTCTTGTTCCATGCCCCATGCTCTGCGTGGGAGTTTATATATATAACTCTAACTTAGATGTATATGAGTTCCAACGCAGAGTGTAGGAACTTAGATGCTTGCGAGGTTAAAACCTTGGTTTCTAAGATGTTGCCTATCTAGTTTAAGACTATTTTATACCCTATGCCATACTCATTTTGAATAAGATTTTCTGGCAATTTCGCTCTTAGGCGTTTTATAAAAGATGTGACTGCGTACTCTGAGAACTCTTTGTCTGAATCTTTATAGATGTGATAAAAAATACTCTCAGCCGTAAAAGCGTGATTTGCTTTTGAGCAGAGTAATTTAAAGAGCATAATCTCCTTTTCTTTTAAAGATATCTGTTTTTCGGAGTTCCAAAGAGTGTAAGATGATTTATCCCAAAAGATATTGTTGCTAAGATAGATTCTTTTTTTTGAACTTCTAAGTTTTTCTACAAGTTCAAACAACCGCTCTTTAAGTTTTAATGAGTTGATGGGTTTAATAAGATAAGTTACAAGTTTTAACTCTATTGCTTTTAATAATTTTTCCTCTTCTGAGTGAGCACTTATGATAATAATCTCTGTCTCTTCGTCTCTGTCTCTTATACGTTTTACCATCTCTAAGCCGTTTAGATTTGGCATATTTATATCACTTATTATTATATCTGGTTTTTTCTCTAAGTACTGCAAATAGCCATCATGCCCACACTTAGCCACATAAACCTTTTTAAAAAAGATACTAAGATACTCCTGTAAATACTCTCTTAATTGTGTCTCATCCTCAACTATAAGAATAGAAATATCTTCAATAATTTCATCAGTTTTCATTTTTCATCCTTATGATAAAAGTTGCACCTTTTTGATTGTTTTTAACACTCAAGGAGCCATTCATATTGTTCTCTATAATAGTCTTTGCTATATGCAGACCAAGACCAGTCCCTAAGGATTGATGCTTTGTTGTAAAGTATGGATTGAATATTTTGGGTAAAATATCTGCTTCTATCCCCCCTGCATCATCGCTAATAGTGACTACGGCATCCAAACCCTCTCTTTGCATCTTTATATCTACATTTACAAAAGGGAGTGACCTTATGTTTTTAATATCATAGATATTTGAGAGTATGGAGACTATCACCTGCACAAACTCATTTATATGCCCTTTTGTGCCTAGCTCCTCATCTATTGTTGTTTTAACTTTTATTTGATGATTTAGTGGAGTATAGTTTGTAATTTTTAAAGCTCTTTGCAGGGCTTCGTTTATATTAAAAATGCTCCTGTCTTTATTTGGTTTGTAGTAGTTCATAAAGTCCTCTATAGTATCAGACATATACTCTACCTTTTCTTCCATAGTCTCTATTTTTTGTTCTATTTCACCATTTTTGAGCACTTTAGCACTGTTTTTTTCTTTTAAGATGGCTAAAATTGTGCTTATTATGGCTAGTGGTTGTCTCCATTGATGAGCAATATTACCTATCATTTCACCCATCTCAGCTCTTTTTGACTGCTCAAAGAGCTGTCTATCTCTCTCTTTTATAGTCTCTTTTTTCTCTTTTAGTTCGTTAATAGTATCTAGTAGCTCTTGGTTGTAATTAGCATCTATATATATCCCACACTCTAGATTTTTCATATCTTCAATTAGCTTTTTTATATATTGTTTTTTTATAATAGATCCATGTTGTGGAGCAATAAGTTCGAGATCTAGTTTTTCAATCTTTTGTAGTGCAAAGTTAAATATATCTTTACTCGGCATATACTCTTGATGGAACTGTTTTGCTTTGGCAAAGTATGTCTCATCTGCATAAAACTCCCATGATTTCTCAATGCCTCCAAAGATGTCGCCTGAAAAAAGCGTCTTAGTCTCTGGCTCATAACTCACAAATGCTCCTGGTGCGTGGCAATATGGTGTAGTATAAAATTCAAGAGTAAACCCACTTAAAGTGATGAGTCTGTTTTCATTTTTATCTATCTCATAATAATCTGAGCTTACAAGATAGTGTTTTATCAAAAGAGCTGTTCTTGAGTGTGTAACTATAAGTAAATCATCTCTATCTATAAGCTTTTCTATCTCAGGAACTGCAGCTGCTAAGTCTGGGTCTTGATGATGCAGTATTATGTATTTTATGCTACTTATATCAGCTATGCTTTTTACTTTTCTAACAGTCTCTTCAAACTCTAGCATGGATCCCGGATCTACTAAAATAGACTCGTTGCCATTTTCTATGAAATATGGATGGCATTGAAATGGGTCATCCTGTAGATACATTCCAACCCAGTAGATATTTTTGGCTATCTCTATAGCATCTTTATAGTTATGCTTAGTCATTACCCTCAAACCATTTAAGTTGATCTCTAAGTTCTACAACTCTTCCAACTACGATAAGTGCTGGAGTCGGCACATCTTTAGACTTCTTGACTATATTTTCTAGTGTTCCTACAACAACCACTTGGTCTTTTGTTGTTCCTTTTGAGATGACCGCCACAGGATAATTTGGGGCCTTTCCAAGCTCAATGAGTTTTTTAGATATCCTAGGAAGATTATGTAGCCCCATTAAAAAGACAATAGTATCATCAGATTTAAAGTTTTCCCACGGTATTTGAGAGACTTTTTTGTTTGGAGATTCATGTCCAGTTACCACTCTAAAACTAACTGATACACCTCGATGAGTAACTGGAATACCAGCATATGCAGGTGCCGATATAGCAGAAGTAATGCCAGGAATGACATCAAATTTTATACCTTTTTCAAGCAAATAAAGAGCCTCTTCTCCACCACGTCCAAATACAAATGGATCACCACCTTTTAGGCGAACTACACATTTGTGCTTTAGAGCGTTTTGGTAGATTACCTCGTTTATATCATCTTGAGGCATTATATGTCTGCCATCTTCTTTACCAACATACACAAATTCACAGCCACTCTTTGCTTCTTCTAATATGTCTGGATTTGCCAGCCTATCATAGATTATAACATCGGCTTCTTTGATAACTCTAAGTGCTTTTATAGTTAAAAGTTCTATATCGCCAGGACCAGCGCCAGTTAGATAGACTCTGCTCATTATCTGTCTTCCTCATAAATAAATATACCTGATGGTTTTTTTATTTGAAATATTTCACGACTTAGGTACCATAAATCAGTATTTAATACAGCTACTTTATTTGTATCATTTACAGATACATACAGTTTTGGTCTGATGTTTGACCATCTAACATGTAAAACCTTTCCATCAAACTCAAATCTTTTAATAACTTCTAAAGTCTTAGTATCTATGATTTGAAGTACAGGGAATTTATCTCCGCTAAATGTTACAGCTAAGTATTTTTTATCTGGTGAGAGAGCAGTAAATACTGGCAAACCCTCAGTCTCTATAACTTTTTCAAACTTAAAGTCAGGTGTATATACTAAGACTTTGTTGTTTCCAACCGCTGGGATAAAGACATGCCCACCACCAATACTCCAAAAACCAAAGTGAGGCACTTTAAGTACAGGTTTTCTATCATCTAAAAGTATTTTTATCTTAGAGTACTTCATAGTATCAAGATCTACAACTCCAAAGTGATCACTTTGAAAAAAACCAGTTATGAAGTTGTTGTCTTTTATCATAGCATCAAAAGGCATCACTCCTACATCTTCAAACTCTTTGTAGATTTCAAAATGAGGAACTCCTTTGCCCTCATTTTTATCTCTTAGGACTGTTATTTTGTCATTGTTCATTTGTGAGAAGATGAGATAGTTTTTATACTGCTTTATACCAACATTTTTTGATCCTGTCTCAAAAGATTGCAGAGGATTTAGATCTCTATCTAAGATATCTACACTTTTTTTAGCGTAGTTTGCAACAGCAAGAAAGTTTTTTGCCACTGTAAAGCCAATAGCACTGTCGCTTGTTTTTTTCTCTTTTAGTATAGCTTCTTCTTCTGGATCAAACTTTATAACATAACCATCACGTGAGATTATGTAGCCGTCCTTATCGTAAAACTTTACAACACCGTGATTCATGTTGTGAACACCTTTTATATGAGACTTTGTCAAACCCTTTTCTATAACCGCCAAAGAGCTATCTTCTCTCTCAACTACAAAGATTTTTTCTTCCTTATCTAGCATTCTTAAAATTGGATTTACACCCTTTGCCTCTAGACTTAAAAACATAGATGCAAGGACTATTGCACCAAGTAGTATTTTATTAAACTTCATCTCTTTGTCTCTCCCTTTTGGTTAAGTAGCATGATGGATCTTCGCTCCACAAATCCCCAGTTATAGCGTAAGCACGAGCACGAGAGCCTCCGTTACAGATGTCAATCTGCTCACAATCACTACAGATACCACTCACTTCTCTTGGGTGCAATCTTAGTTTGTCAAGCAGCTCTCCACTTTGCCAAATCTCGCCAAAGTCTTGTTTTATAACATTACCAATAGTTATTGGAAAAAATGGGTCGGGTCTTACATCTCCCTCGCTATTTATGTTTAGTAGTTTTCTACCAGCTGAGTTTCCACCCCACGAAGTGAGTCTACTTCTCATAGTATCCTTTAGGTGTGGATATCTTGATGCAAACTCATTTAAAAAAAGTATGGCATCTTGTTCCATATTACCTGTTACTATCTCGATATCTCTGCCATTTTCATAATATTCAAAGGCTTTTTTTAGGATATACTCAACCGACTCTCTTCTTTGCTCTTTTGTGAGATCCATCTTAAGATTATCAAGTCCTCTTCCAGAATATACAAGATGTGAAATATATATTTTAGGTATATTTTCTTTTTCTACCAAATCAAAAATATATTCTAAAGAATTAACAGTATCTTTTGTGATAGTAAAGCGAATACCCACTTTAGCACCTGTAGAGTTAGCAAGTTGTACAGCTTTAAGTGTCTCTCTAAATGCACCTTTTAGACCACGGAAGTAATCATGAGTGGGCTCATCTCCATCTATACTTACCCCAACATAATTAAATGTATCTACTATACGTCCAATATTACCCTTTGTAAAATATAAACCATTACTAGATAAGTAAGTTATAATGCCGTTTTCCTTGCAAAAATCAGCTATTTCAAAGAGATCTTTTCTAGTTAACGGTTCTCCTCCTGAGAATATGATGAACTTTACACCATTTTCCTTCATCTCTAAGATGGTTTTTTTTATCTGCGAGGTTGTAAGCGTATCCACTTCGTCAAGAGTTGATTTTGAATAGCAGTGCATGCAAGATAAGTTACAGCGATTTGTAAAGTTCCAAATAGCTATAGAGCCATCTAAGACTCTCTCCTTTTTGCCCTCAACCACCGAAGATATTAGGTTTGATAATCTAAACATTATTTGCCCTTTTGTAAGAGAACGTAGTCTACTACCGCATCTCTTTCTTTGTCATTTAAGTTAAACTCAGTCATTACACTTCTTTTATAACCAAAAGCTTCATACATTGCCTTTGGGTCGATTATATAAGCTGCAATTTCATCTCTTGTTCGCTTAGCTGCAATTTCTGAAAATGGAGGTCCAAAGGCTTCAGCAGTCTCATGATGGCATCCCCAACAGTAGGTTTTAAATACTTCTTTTCCATCTATATTATTAGAGTATAAAAAAGCAGATAAAGAGAGTATTAGCACTATATATTTTTTCATGTCACATCTTTCATATTTATGTTTTATTTTACCAAAGCAAAGCTTGATTTAATGTTTATGCAAATTTGAATTTTGTCACTATTTGCACATATTAGAATAGCTATTTATTACAAAAAAGTAGTTGATTTTAGTCAAGTTTGTCGTTTTTTGTGAAGTTTGAGGGGGCTTCTCCCCAAAAGGAGAGAAGCTTATAGTGTAGGTGCTAATTATGCACCTGGGATAGTTTGTCTATGTTCGATAGAGTAAGTAAAAGTAGGAGTTGTTAAACCAGTGATGTATTTAACAAATTTACCTGTTTTAGCTTCATATATACCGATACGACCCGCATTCCACTCAGAAATCATAGTCCAGTGACCGTGATTAGCTGGTTCAGCGTGTAAGATTCTAGGAGTGACAGCTTTGCCATCTTTATCTTTAACAGTTGGAACTTTCCATTTATATAAAACTTTGTGTGTAACTGGATCTATAACCGTACCTTGAGTTTTACCAACAGTAAGGATTCTATCTACCTCAAGAGTTTGTTTATTAATCAAGTGAACTTTATTCCAGTTAGCCTCTCCACCAAGTACATTATCTGCCCAAAGAAAAGGAGTATGCTCACTTGTTCCGATAAATAGACCACCACCACCTATTGGAATTTGACGAATAACATCAAAGTTATCATCCCAAATAGTTACTTGACCTAAGTTCATATTAACAGTAGCACCAAGTTGTTGACCTAGTTGCTCATTGTACCAAGAAGAACCTTGACCTGGGTGTGGCTTAGAAGCTGGACCAGTATAGATTTTAGTTACAAGTGACTTAGTTTTAAAGTCAACAACACCAACTACATCAGAACCTTGAGAAGCGATAAATAAGTATCTACCAATCTCTTTACCTTCATTTAAGAAACCATCGTGAAGAATGTCACCAATATTTGGAATATCACCAACGATTGGGAAGTTTGGTTTAGAATAATCTACGATATAAACATGTCCACCATCTTTAAGTGCAAAAGCTATATAAGGACCGTATGGAGTATCAAAAACACCTGCAACACGAGATGAATCGATGTCACCATTTGGTTTAATTACACTAGAAGTTGGATAAACTTTCAGTGGCTCTAATGTCATCGCATCCATAAGTACAGCACCGCCTGGAACATAGTTACCAGCCATTAGATACTTACCATCTGGAGAAACTGCAAGACCACGAGAGTCAGAACCAACTTGAGTTTGAGCAATTTTTTGTTGGCCCGGAGTATTTAGGTCAAACATTGTTACTAAACCTGAACGAGAGATAGAGTAAGCATAGCGAGGTTGACGCTTATTTGTAACTGTTACGTGAACAGCAAAACCAGCTGGGTGTTTAGATAGAACTTTACCAGAAGTACCATCAACAAATGCAACACGCTCAGCATCTCTTTCAGTTACGAAACAGATATCTGTGTTTTTCTTAACATCTGCAGCATTTGGATATTTTTTGTAAAATTTCATTCTGTCATTTAAAGGTTTCCAACCAGCTTTTACAGTTTCAAGTGTAAGTTGCTTGATTTTTTTACCTTTAAAGTGTTGAAGGTAATCAACCATTGCATCAGCATCAGATTTAGAAAATTTTTGTTTAAATGGAGGCATTGCTGTACCAGCTTTACCATTTAAGATAACTGCAGCAAGCTCATAAGAGTTTTTCTTACCAATAACTGCTGGACGTAAGTCAGAACCAACACCACCCTCATGATTTGGACCGTGACAACCTTGACACTCTTTTTCAAATACTGCTTCAACATCCATTTTAGATGTATCTGCTAATAGACCTGAACTAACAACTGCTAATGCAGCAACTGATGTAACTAATTTATTTAATCTCATTTTATTCTTCCTCCTAAAATTAAGACACATACAGGCCCGAAGGCCCGCAGATTTTTATTTACTTTCGTTCTCTAAACGAGTTTTTTCTTGCCTATAAATCCAAAACATTGGAAGTATAATAATAGTGTGAAGAAAAAGCGTAAGAGTTAATGGTCCTTGGTTAATCCAAGCAAAAAAGCTTGGTACAACATCTGACATTGGTTCAAACATAGTATTCTCCTTATCTTTCGTGAATTTGACTTTTGCCAATTGACAATAAGTCTTTTGCTAAGAAAAGGAAACCTGTGAATGTAACAACACCCATAATTAGTCTCCAATCCATCGCCTGTGCAAACCATAAACCGCTTTGGCCATCAAAGTATCCTGCCCATGTAGCACCCATTTGTGCACGAGAGACTAGAACTTGAACATATCCAGCAACGGTAAGGGCTACGGTCATCCCCATGACACCACCTGCGATCATACTAACAGCCCAGATAGAAGACTTAGTACTTTTCATAACTTTAATACCGTTTGTTCCCTGAACTGCAATATACATCATACCTATTAGTATCGTAGCATAAGCACCAAAAAACGCTAAGTGACCGTGTGCTGAAGTAAACTGTGTACCATGAGTATAAAGGTTTACTTGTGGTAATGTATGGAAAAATCCCCATATACCTGCACCTAAGAAGTTACCAAAAGCATTTAAAACAAACCAAGTAAATGCTGGTTTATTGTTAATAACTGAGAGCTTTTGCCCGGTTGCATCTTGCCCACCTTGAGTTTTACCCCAGTCATAAAGAACGTGGATAAACATAGCTACAAGCGGCAATGGCTCTAGTGCACTAAATAGTGCTCCAATTTCCCACCAGTACTCAGGTGTACCAATCCAGAAGTAGTGGTGACCCATACCAAGGATACCTGAACCAAATAGCATAGCTACTTCGATCCATAACCACATTTCAACAACTTTACGATGTGCGCCAATCATAGTGATAAGACCATAAGCAGCCAATGCACCAACATAAACTTCCCAAGTAGCTTCAACCCATAAGTGAATTACCCACCACCACCAGTATTGATCAACTGTGATGTTATCAGTAAAAAACATACCTGTTAAGTAAAGGCCAGCAAAAGCAATCATATCAGCCATTAAAACTGTAACAATTCCTGAACGCTTACCTGTCATACCTGTCATAAAAAGGTTTGCAACAAACCCTAAAGCCACAACAACTATACCGATATCTGCCCAACGAGGAGCTTCGATATACTCACGACCTTCATGTATAAACCAGATCGATGTTTCATCTGCAGGTCCTACTTGTACAAATATATATACAAGAATAACTATAACGATAGCCGCTACAAATACCCAGTAAAGTAGTTTACCGACCTTAATACCAATAGTCTCAATACCTGTCTCATCTGGTAGTAACCAGTAAACAGCACCAAACATTGCAAATACCATCCATACAACTAGCGCATTAATGTGTAACATTCTAGCAACTGAAAAGTCAAGAATTTCAAAAAGAAAACCTGGCATAACATACTGAATAGCTGCAACTAAACCAAATAATAATTGTGCACCAAAGATAATTGCAGCAAAAGCGAAATACCATGTTGCTAATTGTTTTGATTCACTTCCAATACCTGTTAAGTGATTACTTGCCATGTACTGCTCCTCTTATTTTTCCAAAGTTTCTTGGAAAACCATTTGTATCAATAGTTGACATATGTTTCAAGAAAGCAACTAAGCCTTTAGCCTCTTCTGCTGTAATACCAAGATCTGGCATCATTCTAGCATGAGTTGGATAAGTTGAAGGATGCTGTAAGAACTCAGCCATAGCCTCTTCTTTTGTATCTTTGCCTGTCATTGCCATCATTGTTCCATCTTCCCAAGCTGGGTCTAACCATGCTTTAGTTAAATCTGGTGCATAGTAAGCGCCATTACCAAGAAGTGTATGACAGTTCATACAGTTTTTAGTTTGAGAGCCGAGTTTACCTAGGTGAAGTAACTCTCTTGCTTCTTCTTCAGACCAGTCATCTCTTCCAAAGAACTTTTCTTTTTCTTGAAATAGAGACATCCCTTTACCATCATTGCCACCAATGATTGGCACTTCATGTCCACGTTTAGCACTCATTTCATAAGTGATTTTATAATTAATAACCGTTGGTCCTGGAACCCTCTTAGTTACGCCGTTTTGTATATCTTCGTCTGTACCCATTGAAATTTGAGCTGATGTATCAAATGTTAGCCAAATCAATAGTACTGCTGCGAATCCTGTAACCCAAGCTGCTGATCGTTGCCAGAAACGATTATCGCTCCATACGGATACTTTATTAGCCACTGTGCCCTCCTATAAATTGTTGTTGACATATATAGCAGTAAATCAATGTTCATTCTCTTCATGAACTTGATGCTGCATAAAATAGACTGCGTGTGGAAGTAATAACAATCCAATTGCAGCAACCACTAAAGCCTTTGCTGTAAATTCACCTACATGCATTAAACTTCCCATCAAATACAAACAATAGGCAGTTAACATCCAAAATGAATATGCTAAGAACATAGTCCAGTTTTTAAGTAAATTAACTTTTACAGCGGTATATATACCAACATAGAATCCTCCAAATACTAAAACAAGAGCAGAAGATACAAAGATAGTTAAAAAATCACCTAGAGCTATATCCTGTCTCATAACCACTTCTTCTATCATTGTATCTCCTTTTGTAATTGTTGTAATTTTTCAGAATCAAAGGTAGTTTAGTGCTATTTATATTAAAAATGATTGACATAAATCAATTTGATTGATTAATTTAAAATTTAAGGAAAGTTTTATATTTAATGTTACTTTGTGAAACATTAATGGTTTGAACATTAAAAATAATTATATTATAAGTAATGTAAAATAGAAGATAAAGTTATAGTAAAAACTATGGTTGTAATGATAACAATCTTTCTTTTTAGTCCCTCTTCAATATTGTGCTTTTTTTCTAAAAAATCCCCTAATAGAAGACCTGGATAGACTCCAAAGAGGAGCATAGGAACCGCCATAACCAATACAATGACAACATCTAAAATCATAATTTACCTTATCTGATACGTAGTTTAAAATCTTGACTTACATCAATTTCTTTTTAAGATTGTTATTATATCATTGATTGGTTAAATTTCTTTGTAAAGTTTTATATTTTATTAAGAAAATTAAAAAAAGGATCATAAAATGAACAAAATCTTAAACTTGGCTTTAATCTCTACTCTCGCTCTTGTTCTATCAGCTGGCTGTACTTCAAAAAAAATGGGTGCTCAAATAGATGAGACTGACGAGTCTACAGTTAAAACAGCTATATATATAGGCAACTTAAGCAATGAAAAAGCAATTGAAGCGGTTAAAGAAGCTGCAAAAAAGACTAATTGGAGAGTAACTGAGTTTAAAAGTAACGCTGTAATTGTTGAAAAAGCTGTTAATGGCGAAACAATCTCTAGAACTATTAAAGTTTACAACAAGCACATTTCAGGTGATGATGAGGCTTCAGGGGACGAGCTAAAAGAGCTCAGAAAAGCAATTGTTGAAGAGCTACAAAAGTAAAAAAGCTTCTTCCTGTTAAGTTACTTACACTCCTCCAAATAGCTATTTAGCTCATTTGGAGTGATCTCTCCTCTAATTGGTTTACATACAAAAAGTTCTCTATTGTCTAAAAAAAATAGTGATGGATATTGGAGTGTATATAGCATCTCTATGGGGTAACTACTTCTTTGGTCTTTAGTAATTAACACTGCAATATACTCTCTGTTTATTTTTTCTATATATGGCTGATTTATGAAGGTTGTTTTAATAGTTTCTATACACCCTTTACACTCTTTTTTTATAAGCAATACCATAAGTTTTTTATTCTGTTTAATAGCCTGATGATGGGCTTTGTCAAAGTCATTCAGCCATCTAACATGATCTGCTTGAAGAGTAGTGATAAATAGTGGCAATAGAAGTAAAAACTTTATACTATTTCTCAAAACTCTTCTCTATTTTTTCGACTAAAACCACATCAGGATTTGGCAACTGTGGATAGGCTCTTTTTACTGCATCAGTCACCCACTGTGGGTAGATTCTAAAGTTTAGTTTTACAACTACTTTTAGAGGATATTTTAGATTTTTTGCATCAGCTATCTTGTAGGACTCTACTCGTCTCTCTCCTGCTGGGATTCTAGTGTCACTTAAGAGTTTTTTATATCTCCAAAACAAAAGTCCAACAGGTTTAGAGTTTTCATCTCCAAATACTTTCATAAAAGGTCTTGCATCCTCTCCTAGGTTTCCATCTTCTTGGAGCTTTCCGCTACTAAAGACTACCCTATCTTTTGCATCTGTTATGGTAATATCAAGCCAAAGCTCTCTAAAATCAGATACTCCAGTTGGCAAGTGATGTCCAGCTCCAACATTTTTAACGCCAACTGAGATATTTGTATCTTTTATATCAACATCAAGCTTTGCGGATGTACGAAGGAGTTGCAGGGTTTGGTCTTCATGTTCTTTGCTTTTTAGTCCAGATAAAAAGTGGTTTGAACCTGAGAAGTAGTGAACTTTTATATCATCTTTTATAACTCCGCCATCTGTTGATCGACCTTTAAGAGGTGCGAACTCTCCATCTTTTAAGTAAGTCATATGACAATCTATACAATCTTTATGTTTAGTTGGATCATCAGGGTTATTATAAGGCGAGTCTTGCCACTCTTTAAAGGTAGAGACTACTGCTCTTTTTGACTCATCTGGCAAAAATTCATCGTGACAAGATGCACAATAAGAGCTTTTTTTATAGAGTTTATTTGAGTAGCTATCTTTATGAACTTTTGGATTTGAATTTATAAACTTCTCACTTAGCCACGCCTCAACCCCTGAGCTACTATCTTCAAAGGCGTACTTTTTTCTATCTCTAATTTTAAGAGCATAAGCACTATTTCCCTTTGAGTCGGCCTCTGTAATTCTATGACAAGCAACACATGAAACGCCTTGTTCAAGTCTTGAATTGCCATGAGCTTTAAAGTCATCTAAAAGCCTTTTTGAACCACTCTCAAACAAAATATTTGGCATCAAATTTCCATCCATCTCATGTGTAGTTCTTTTTTGCTCAGTTGTAACTGCACTAGGATTATGACAACCCATGCACCACTGTCTAAACTCATCCCCCATATCTGCACCAGCTAAATTTTCCATCACCATATAGTAAGGATTTGTTCCAACTAAATGGCGATGGTTTGAATCAGCCCACTGATTAAATATCTCTTCATGGCAGCTTTTACACTTTGCAGATGATGTCCAGTCTTCATTATGATATCTATCAACACCCTCTTCAATTTTGATATTTGTTAGCTTCTCTTGTGCGTATGTACTATCTACAAAGGTCATACTTAGAGCAAAGAAAAGTACCACTAGAGGTTTTGTGTGAAGCCTTTTTCTCGCATGAGAGAACAAAAAGTACAAAAGAACAAAAGAGCCATAAAGATGGATATAAAAAGAGAGAGAACCTAAGACATCTTCTCCTCTGTTTCCGACAAAAAAGAGATAAAAGCCACTAAGTATGATAAAAAATAGTGTAATGCCTAGTAAAACTCCACTCACACTCTTTGCTTTTTTTACTATCATAAACTCATAAGTATGCATATTAACATAGGGTATAAGCAAGAAAACAGCGATAAGGATGGAGCCTATGATATGAGTAGCTTGCACAACTCTAAAATACTCCCAATCAAGATCAAAGATGCTGTATTGCAAAACTCCGCTTAAAAACATTATAATGATAAAGATTTTCATATATGAGCTTTTCATACTTCGCCCTTTTTTGATGGAATATCAAACTCAACAACACTGCCTTCTAAAGCTCTTAAAAACTCTACTATCTCATCTATCTGGGTATTTGTTAAGTTCATGCCAAGCTGATGTTTGCCCATCAGATGCACAGCTTCTCTAAGTTTTGCAACTCCTCCATTATGAAAATATGGGGAAGTTTTTGTGACATTTCTTAGCATTGGGACTCTAAAGAGTCTCTCTCCATCTTTGCCCATAAACCCGCCCTTGTTTTCAAAAGGAAAAGGGTGATACATCTTAGCATTGAAGTCAAAAGTAGCCACTTCTCTCCCTTTTTGAGACTCATTAAATGAGTTTGTAACATCTACTACTGAGTTATAGTCTCTTAATGGAAACTTCTGAATACTTTGCCCACCAACACTAACTCCAGTGTGACAACCCTTACATCCAAAGTTTAAAAAGTGCGCTAAACCTTTTTTGGCTTTTGTGCTCATAGCTTTATTATCTCCATCTAAAAACCTATCGTAGTCACCTCTAGTAATGAGAGTTTTAAGATAAGCAGCGATGGCATCTTCTATATTTTTAAAATCTAACTCACCATAGACCTCTTGAAATCTTTTAGCATAGTTTTCATCTTGACTTAACCTAGCAACTGCTTCATCTGCCGAGAGATTCATCTGTGATGCGTCTTTTATAGAGAGCCCAACCTGTTCTTCAACACTTTTAACGCTTCCATCCCAAGTTTGATACTTCGCTAAAGCTGCATTTAGAGTTGTAAGTGTATTTAAATGGAAAGGATTTTCTCTACCGCCATCTCCGATAGATGTCTCAAACCTATCAGTTGCACTCTGATCTGATAGATGGCAAACTACGCAGTCGGTTTTGTCATTTGCTTCAGAAATTAGTGCATCTATGAAGATGTTTTTATCTTTTAAATCTTTGCTTAGAACATGACAAGTGGCACAACTAATATCACTACTGTTTGAGAGCTTTTTTTCAAAGTACAAATCACGTCCAAGCTCAACTTTTTCTCTAAAAAGATCATCTTTGTCTATTTTTAAGAGTTTTAGAAGCTCTTCGTAGTTATTTGGCGTGCTCGACATATCTCGTGAGAGTGCGGCCTCTCTTAGTCCATCATCACTAAATATGCGTTTTTCTTTTGTAGGAAGAAGTAGAGATACGCTAAAAAGTAGAAGTACTATAAAAGCAAAAGCACCTATAAAAAATCTCATCTTAATATCCTATTGTTTTTTCTTGAAATAGTATACGATAAATGAAAAAAGAAAATATTGTTTCCTGTCAACATAAGAATTTCTTTTAGTATAAAAGATTGTTAATTAGATAGAGTTGAATTGTTTTTGAACATGCGTATTTTATTAATTACTTTTATTTGTTGTTCATTTAACCATTTATTCAGCACTACTTTTGAACTATCATTAAGTGTAAATAAAAATATTATTTCTACTTTTTGATCATATATTTTTCCCTCTTTTAAAAATGTACATGTTAGATTTATTGTTTTATCTTTTATCTTCATTGTAGCCTCTATAGTATCTTTTTTTTCTATTAAGTCCTTTAGAACACTAGCATTATCTATAAGTACTTTTAAAGAATTTTCAGAAATATCTACAATGTCGAGTGTAGTTTTTATCTTATGCAGATAAATCTCTATAGTCTGTTCATGGTTTAGTTCGTATCTAATGCGTTGGCGCTTATGATAGCCATCTTTTATGATTTTTGGATTAGATAAAAATATGAGCTTTTTATCATTATTTACTTTTTTGATTGCAGCTTGAAAAACCACACCGTCCTTTGTTTTAATAATCCAGGTAGTACCTATTGTCGAAGAGATTATTTGTTTATCTTCTATTTTTACTACAAGTAAATTTCTATAAGTTCTAAGTACAATATTTTCAGATATAAGTGGTACCCCTTTATAAAGTACAATGCCAATTACTTTAACATTACGCTTTTTATCAAAATACTCTAATATTTTTGAATCTTGATTTTCTTCGTTTAGCTCAGAAATAGAATCTTCTATCTCCTTCATAGTAATTTTACTCGCTTCTTTGAAGTTTATAAAGATATCTTCTAAAACCGATGTGTCTAGTTTTACAAATACTAGTATTTCATACTCTTCATATTTTTTGTGAGAAATTTGAATATATTTTTCTTTGTAGGAGAAAAAAGATTTATTTGAAAAAAAGGCAAGGAGTTCTTCACTAGAAGGGGGCAGATGTAACAGAGATGCTATGACATCAAGAGAGTTCTCTACATCAAGGTTTTGTAGTGTCAATATCTCCCGCAAATGGTTATTAATAAAGTATAAGTCATCATTTTTAAAGATCATAATGCCACATGGAAGTTGGTTATAAAGCTTTAAAAACTCTTTTAAAATATTTGCATCCATAAGAGTATTATAACAAAGTTTTATATCTAAATCACTGAAACTTATCACATGGCTTAACAATAAAGAAAAAAAATTATTTTTATTAAACATAAAATATAGGTAAAAATAGCTATAACTGATGATACTCTAAAGAGGAATAAAGATTTTACAAATATAATAGCTCCACTGCGAAGTATAAAGACGCAAATATAAAGCAATATAATATTTAATAATAGGAAGAGTGATGGATTTTTTCAAGTATATACATGCGGTAGGGACAGGGGTTAAAGGCAACAGAGATTTAAGTTTTGATGAGTCAAAAGATTTGATGAAGCAGATGCTAGATCGAAGTGTGCCAAACGAGCAGATAGCTGCTTTTCTTTTGGGTTGGAGGCTAAAACCTGAAACGACTACGGAGTTTAGAGGCGTTGTTGAGGCGAGCGAAGCTTATGTTAAAAAGAGCAGAGTTGAAAACTCTTTAGAGCTAGGTTATCCATTTGATGGAAAGGTTAATAACCCTTATATCTTTCCGCTTGTCGCAAAAGTCTTAGAAGACTCAAAACTAAACCTTATCCTTGTAGGAGACAAACTAACTCCAGCAAAAGGTGGCATCACTGTAAAGGATATCTGTACAAATATGCCTCTTAATAAAAACGCTTACTATTTTGATAGAGCCGAGTTCTTTAAAGAGATGAGTGATTTAACAGAGATTCGTATGAACTTAGGGCTTCGTACAGGACTAAATACTATAGAGAAACTTCCAAATGTAGCAGATAGCGAGTACGCAATAACAGGAGTTTTTCACAAACCTTTTGTTCAAAAATATGTAGAAATCTACTCAGACAAGTACAAAAGATTTGCACTCATTCAGGGAAATGAAGGAACCCCTGAACTTTTTAGCAAAGGAAGACTTTGGATTTGCAACAACAAAGATGTTGAAGAAATCATCGTAGACCCAGAACACTACGGTATCAACTACACAAAGTCATGGGATGCCATCACGCTCCAAGAGTCCTTGCAACAAATAGAGGACCCATCAGATGAGTTCATCAAACTTGCAAAACTAAATGCAGCGATCTACCTTTTTGTGGTGCAGAGAGCCTCAAGCATCGATGAGGGATGGGAGATGCTACAGTAGTATGGATAAATTCTCAAACCATATAAGAAATATTTTACATGGTTTTTTTCTAACTATCGGAACTACTATAGCTGAGCCTTCTACTATCTTGCCTCTCATCGTAAATCACTTTGGTGGAAGCTCTATGCTTGTTGGTTTTTTTGCAGCACTTTTACGTGGTGGAGCTGTTGTTGTTCAACTCTTTGCTGCATTTCAGGCTCAAAGCTACAAGCTTATGCTGCCATACATGAGGCGAGTTTTTGCTATTCGCTTTTTAGCATGGTTTTTTATCGGTTTGGCCATTATACTTTTTGGAGAAAATTATCCAAATCTTACACTTTTCTCCATAGGTATTGGTCTTTTTATCTTCTCTTTTAGTGCTGGCTTTGGGGCAATTTACTTCAAAGATATCACAGCTAAGATTTTCTCTCATAAATTCCGCGGAAAAACTATGGCTTATAGACAGTTCTTTAGTGGAGCTGGCGGGCTTCTTAGTGGTGCTTTAGCTGGTTGGATTATTCACGCCTTTGAAGCACCATATAGTTATGGATATCTCTTTATGATTAGCTCTTTTATTATGGGTTTGGGTTATATCGCATTTGGGACGATTGATGAGCCAGTAAAAGAAGAGGTAGCTAAAAGGGAGAACTCATTTAGGAGGTTTTTACACAACTCATGGCTTACTCTAAGAGGCGACAAAGATTTACAAATCCAGCTAAAAACCTTCTTTTTAGCCTATGCCTATCTTATAGCACTCCCTTTTATCATACTCGATGCTCAAACAAAGATAGAGCTTGATGGTGTGGCTATTGGTAGTTTGATAACCACTCAGATGGTAGGCGCTATGCTTAGTAATTTTTTATGGGGAAGACTTAGCGGAAAAGGAAAAAACAGACTAACTGCAAATCTCTCCATCATGATGCAGATAGTTGCCATTCTTATGGCTTTTGTAGCAGCTAGCATCTATGAATATGCTTTTATATTTTTTCTCATAGGTGCTGCACTTGATGGAAACCGCATCGCATCTGGAAACCTTATCCTCTCCATAGCACCTATGCATAAACGACCTACTTATGTAGCTATACAGATAAATATTGTCTCTTTTGGACTCTTTTTCTCCATACTTGGTGGGGCACTTTTACACTTTTTTGGTTATACAGTTTTATACAGCGTAGCATCTGCTATGCTTTGCCTATCGCTTTACTACTCTTTTAAGTTAAAAGATTAAGATTTCTTCTTAGATGCCATAAAAGCTTCTAAGAAATTCTCTCTCTTTTTCACCTTGTATAAAGATTTTTACTATGGTTTGATTGTTCTCGCCTAGGATTAAAAGATCGCTACCATCTACTCTTAAGTGAGATTTACCCCACTCTTTATCAAGCTCATCTAAGCGATGCAGTACTTCAGCTGCACTTGGCTTTTCTTTGTCACCTGTTTGAGTGTTGATGATGGTTAGTCCACCCATTCTTTTTTCTAATTGATATGGACTATAAACTTTGATAGCTTTATAGATTCTCTCTTCTTTGTGTGCTGGCGTAGCTCTTTGCATAGCAATGTATCCTAGGGCTAAAAACCCAAAAAGTAGTCCAAAAATTAGTCCTTTTTTTACGCTCATATTTTTCTCCATGATTTGATATAGTTTTTTGCTTTAGTTTTAAGCATATTCATTCTCTCTTTTCCTTTTGGAAGTGTAGCACGGAGTTCTTTCATCTCTTTTAAGAACCCACTTACATCCCTTGGGATAATACTCTCTAAGTAGATCTTCAACTGCTTGGCAAAGGCTGGTGACGAGCCATTTGTTGAGATGGCTAGAGTTAAATCACCCTGCTTTATGTATGAAGCAAAAGTAAAGTCACAATGCTCTAAGTTATCAACGCTATTGCAAAGACATTTGTACTCTCTTGACTCTTCATATATATTTTTTGCAAGTGCCCTATCATCTATGGCAATAATGACAATTTCATACTCTTTTATATCACCTACTTTATAAGCTTTTTGCTGATATGAGAGAGATTTTTTCTCTATAGTATAGAGCATGTCATCGCAAAACTCTTGAGAAATGATATGAATATTTTTTGTAAAATCTAAGAGATGCACAAGCTTATTATAGGCGATAATCCCACCACCTATTATGAGTATTCGTTTAGTACGGAGATTTAAAAAAGCTGGAAAGTAAGACATATATCTCTTTTATAATGTTTGCAACATCATAGCATAATAGGTAAAATGACAAACTTGATGTACATCAACGATTATTAATATAGATTATCTTACAATCTTTAGATAAAATTACAACAAAGAACATAAAAATGACAGATGAAATACTCTCTAGAATACAAAAAAAGTTTCCTTTAGTTGCTAAGCCATTTGAGATTATAGCAGATGAGTTAGGCATGAGTGAAGATGAAGTTCTTAGCATTTTACAAGAACAAAAAAAGAAAAATATTATTCGTCAAACTTCGGCTATATTTGATACAAAGAGACTTGGATATAAGTCATCTTTAGTAGCCTTTAAAATCGCAAAAGAGAAGATTAGTGATGCAGTTAAGATTATAAACTCTCATCCTGGTATCTCTCACAATTATGAGCGAAACCATGATTTTAATATCTGGTTTACACTAGCAGTTCCACCCCACTCAAAACTTGGACTTGATGGCACAGTTTCACTTTTAGCTAAACTTACAAAAGCAGATGAATTTATCATGCTACCAACACTAAAACTCTTTAAGATAAATGTCAAACTAAATACAACTGGCAAAGATGAGAAAAAGGAAGAGGTGAAAAAAGTTGTTCATACTGAGATCGAGATGACACCTCTACATCATGCAATAGTAAGAGCTGCTCAGTATGATATAGAGATGATAAGCGAGCCATTTAAAAAGATGGTAGATGAGCTTGGTATCGATTATGAAAAATTTTTCTCAATCTTAAAAGAGCTTCAAGAAGCTGGTGTTATGAGAAGATTTGCTTCTATTTTAAACCATAGAAAAGCAGGGTTTAATGCAAACGCTATGGTTGTTTGGGATGTTGATGAGACAAAAGGCGAGGAAATTGGTGCAAAAGCTGCTGCATTTAGTGCGGTTAGCCACTGCTATCTTCGCCCAAAATATCCAAACTGGCCATATAATCTTTTTACCATGGTTCATGGTAAAACAAAAGAGGAAACAGACTCCATCATCGCTGAGATGGCAAAAGAGATAGAGTCAAAATCGCATATGCCTCTCTATAGCTCAAGAGAGTTTAAAAAAGTTCGTATCGAGTACTTTACTAAAGCTATGGATGAGTGGGAAGAAAAATATCAAAGAGGTGAATCATAATGGAACTATTTATTGAACTAGAGATTGTTTACATAGTCATAGGTATCTTTATACTAAGTGTAACAGCAATTGTCACAACAAGAGAGTTTATGCCAAAAGTTGCATTTAAGAGAGGAATGTTAAGTGTAGGGTCAATCCTAGTTATCATGATTATGGCACACTATTTTATGACGACCTCTCGTATGGAGGGTGTTCAAGCTATCTTTGAGAATGGCGAAACTGTCATTTGTGAGAACAAGATGCAACGAAGCGTCTCAAGATCAGTTTTGCTCTCAAAAGAGTTGGGTTGGAGACTTGAAGACAATAAGTTCAAAAATGATGATTATGAGAGAGATTTTCATAGTTCAAGGTGTATAGAATTTGATGGTATAGAACCAGAGCCAGAAGCGCAATGAAAGAGATACTAAAACGCTATTCTATGGCAATTATCTTTTTGTTTTTAGTTATAGTTTTGATGATAGCAGGGACTATGGGTGTCATGAAATTTGGAGATAAGATGATAAAAGACACAGGTCTTAAAATGAAACCACGAGGAGAGAGTATAAACAGATGAGCTTGAGTATTATTTTAATTGTTGGGATAGTTTTAAGTATAATTTTTCACTTCATAGGTGTTTACGCTGGGGCAAAAAAAACTGTCTGGCTTGTAATCGTCCTTATGTGGGCAGCATCTATAAACATAGCTATGAGCGAAATTAAACCAGCTGGCTATAAAGCTATAAATGAGATGAAAGGTAAGTTTAGCGACACTGATAAACTAATTGATGAAGCGGGAGAAAAAATCTCTGTTTATGAGCTAATCCTTATCAAAAAAAGTTACAATAAAAACGATCCAAAGAGATGAAAAAAAGCATAGGCATCATTGGTTGTGGATGGCTGGGAAAAAAGCTCAAAGAGCAACTAAGTAACTCTTTTGACACTGAGTGCTATAAGAGAAAAACTACAGATACAAAAATTTCATTTTGGCAAAGAGATATCATCATCATCGCCATCAATACAAAAAACAACTATTTACAAACTCTAAAAAAATTCTCTAAACTAATCTCAAATAAAACTACCATCATACTTATGAGTTCCACCTCTGTTTATAGAGAGTTTGATGAAGAAGTTAATGAAGATGCCATCATAACAGAGATAGCACTCCAAAGAGAGGCTGAAATACTTATGCAAGATTTAAACAAAAATCTTATTATTTTGCGTCTTGGCGGTTTGATGGGTGAAGATAGAATTTCAGGTAGATGGAAGAGTGCTTCTTCATTTTGCGACTCGTATGTAAACTACATACACAGAGATGATGTCATCGCCATCACAAAAGAGTTGATAGCTCAAGACATTGTCAGTGGTATCTACAATCTAGTTGCACCTCTGCATCCACTAAGATCTGATGTTCATAAAAAAAACTCTTTAGTCTTTGGCTTTGAGCTTGGTACCTTTGAGGGCAAAAGCCATCGTATAGTAAACTCACAAAAGATTATAGATGAACTTAACTACACCTTTTTACACCCAGATCCTCTGAAATTTTGGGACTAGTTGCTTCTAGCTAGTGCTGCAAAATCTATCTCTTGTTCTTTATTTTCTTCTTTTGCTTTTTTGTCCTCTTCAAAGTTTCCTGTAGTAAAGATGTAGTCACTCTTTTTCAAAGTACACCCTTTCATACCAGGAACACAAGGTTTTTTAACAAGTTTACAATACCCTTTATGGTCATGTTGACAAGTCCATCCCATCTTCTTAGCTCCTTGTTTTTGAGTTGATAATTTTTAGCACTCCATCATCATCTTCATAGAGTTCAAAAGTTTTTTTAGTCATTCTTTCATTAGTTCTAAGCTCTATCTCTCTATTTGGATTGTGAAGTTTATACCTTATATGATTAAAGCCTCTTAGAGGCTCGCCTAGAAGTATTCTAGCCTCAAATATATCTGGATAAGCTTGTTGTATCTTATCTTTTGCCTTATCGTACTGAGCTTGCTTATACTCAAGTTTTTCTTTTAATTTTTTATATTGAACCCTGATGACTTTGCAAATTTTAAAATTTTTTATGAGAGCTGAGGGTATCTCTTCTTTTTCATTTTGATTTTTGATGATGAGATCTTTTATCTTTTGGCACGATTTTAGGCTCTCTTTCACTTTTCTAGCACTAGCTTTAAACTTACTTTGTAGCTCATCAAACTCCTCTTTTATCTTTTTAAAGTATATATCGTCATCTGTTTTGCTATCATCAAAACCACTATTTATCAAAGAGTCCAAGATAAATTCATTCTCCTCACCTTTGACCTTTTGTATCTCTATATATTGAGATGCTTCCATCGTTACATGTGAGCCTAAGGTCTCGATTGTTATTTTTTTTGCTCTTATTCTCCCTCTTGTAGCACTTTTAACTATAGCTTCATCGGCTATAATTTCTCCTCCTTCTAAATTTTTGACCTCAACTTTTCTAGCTATAACTTTTCCCTTGTGAAGGCTGATGGAGGCATTTATGCACTTTATGAAAGATTCTCCATGCGTTTGTCCCTCAACTTTTACTTCTCTAGCTTCTATTTGGGTATTTGGGCCAACACTTCCTTGAATGAAAATATTTTGAACCTTAACCTGCATGCCCTCTTCTATAGCGTCTTCTAAGGGATTGTTTTTTACTACATTTATGGTTATCTCAGAATCTAAGTTAGAGTTAATTGTTCCTGTAGTTTTAAAAGATATCTCATCTACATCTATAGTATTTGCAACATCGTACTCATTACCATTTTTTACAAGATAACCACTTTTTTTTGAGAGATATTTAATGTTATCAAAGCTATCTTGAATCTCTATGCCATCTTCGACTGTAAATGTGGGAGATACATCTAAATTTACACTTTTAACTTCAATGATTTTGCCCTTGCAAGTTCTGCCATGTTTGCCTTGCTGAGGCTTTATAAACTCAAAAAGCTCTTCACCCTCAGAACAACTAAGCATAAAACCTCTGTTTGAGTAGTCAACTCTGCCTGAGCTATCCTCAGCTCCAACACTATTTCTCTCTTCTATGCTCATATGTAGCTGAGCTTCTATAGATTCTACTGCTTCTAAACCTTTTGCTACGAGTATCTTTTTATCCTCTTTAAAAACGACCTTTTTTACTCTTTTTATGGCTTTTACAAACTCTTCTATGCTTGTCTCAAACTCAACATCAAAGAGATAAAACAAGATACCTGCTCTTAGCTTTTTTTCATCTATATAGTCTAGAAAATCATCATAAATATTATCATAATACTCTATCTGAGAACCTCTTTTAATCACAAAGTAAGCAAGAGTTTCATCTTCATTAAATTCTATCTCACTTATCATCCTTAAAAAGGGATACCCTTTATAGTAAGGGCTAACTGTAATGTCATAATGTTGTTCGAGCTCTATAGTTGCATCTCTTAAGTACTCCTCTTCTGTTGCATATTTATTAAGCTCTGCATCAGAGAGCTTAACAAGGCTTGCGTCCTTGTTTTTTGTAAAAGTTTGTATCTCATTGATGCGGATATAGAGTCTTGAGATGGGTATAGAATTTTGTGCAGCAATGCGTAGGAGTTCTTTGTAAACATTGTTTGTTGAGATATCTATAGAGTCAGTCATGTTTAGCTCTTTTGCCTGATTTAAATCAAAATTCGCTTTAATTATACCCATTTCTGTTAAATAATAGATTAGTTCTTTTTATATATAATACCAATATATTTTAAAAAGTGAGAGATAGATGCAAGCAATAGAGCGTTATTTACAGAGCATAAGTGTAGAGAAAAAACCAAACAGTATTTCTGATATAAATGATTTCATTAAAAAACATCTACAATCACTCTACTTTTGCAATATCCCTGTTTTACTTGGCGATGAGATATCCCTAGAGTTAAAAGCAATAGTACAAAAAATGATAGAAGAAAAAAAGGGCGGTTACTGTTTTGAGCATAACAAGCTCATATATGAGGCTTTAAAATATTTTGGCTTTGAAGTAGAGGCTCCATTTGCAAGAGTTTTAAACAACCAAAAGGTAGATGTGCCAAAGACTCATCGCTTTACACTTTTATCTTTTAGGGGCGAGAGATACATCGTAGATGCAGGTTTTTCATTTATGTCACCTAACTCAGCTATCAGATTTGGAGATACTCCAACAAAGACTATATTTGAAAGAGACTATATCGTAAAGGAGCTAGATGCAAATAACTTTGAGCTAACAATGCTACGTAAAGAAGGTCCCTATACTCTCTACTCCTTTGATCTGACTAAACACAACGAGCAAGATTTTGAGATGGGTCACTTTTACTCTTCTAAACATAAAGATGCACCCTTTGTGAACAATCTTGTCCTCTCAAAGATAACAGATAAAAAGATTTACTCCCTAAAAAACAACTCCTATCATGAGATGTCTAAAGAGAAAAAAGATGAAGTTATCATAAAAACCAAAAAAGAGTTCACTTCCATCTTAAGAGAAAAATTTGGGTATAAGATCTCAAATGAAGAGATAAAATATCTGTTTGATAAGTTTATCAGCTAGCAAAACTCGATTTATAGGAATAGGCTTGAGTAGTTGATAAACTTAGATTGTCACGACATAAGGGTGATTAGCACCCTTTTTATTTTGAAAAATAATCTAATATCTTATCATTTGGAGTATTAGCCAAATTTAATTTAAGATTTATTTCCATATTTTCTATATCCTTTTTGTCAAGCAACTCAACAATTTGATTATTAATAGCTTCTGGTGCTGCGAAATACCAAGATGAATGACTATACTTGCCTAAAATCTCAGAAATATGATCTGCAATATCCTGGATTCTTCGGCGCTCTTCTTCAAGTTCAAGATTCTGATTTTCATTAGAGCCACTACTCTGTTTACTTGTAAAATTTCCTTTTCTATCTGAATATTTTTCATCAGCTTTTAAGTAAAAATCAAGATTTTTACTACTCTTAATCATTTCAACAGACTCTCTTTTTAAAGGATCTTGCTTGACTTTAAATAACTTGAAATGTTGTAAATCAACTATTATAATTAAATTTGACTCCATGATAATTCCTTTTTATTTTTAGTTTGAAAACTTATGTTTTCTTTTGATAGAAACTACTAATGCCTCACTGTAGCAGATAATAGGTTAAGTATCAATAAAGATTCTCTGCTCACTTTAAGGATACAAAAGTTTAAACACTTATGCTAAGATTTTTTCTTCTCAAGCCTATCATACATCGCTAACACATTATAGTAATCATCATGAAGGGTAAGGTCTATAAAAAGCTCCTCTTTTTTAAGAACTCTTTGTGCTTTTTCTACGCTTTGTTTTGAAAAAACATTAAAAAGAGCCTCTGAGTAGTCTTCAAAATCAAGTCCCGCTTCTTCCATGTAAATAAGTTCTGAGATGATTTTTGCATCTTTTTTTGTACTAAATTGTAAAAATTCTAGTGCTGCGTCTCTCTCATCCAAAAGAAGATACAGCTGTGCTTTAAACTCTAACATTGTGAAGTTGTCTTTAAAGATAACACCTATGTATTTCTCCATATTCAAAGAGTCATCAAGCGAGATAACTGCTTCTTGTATATCCTCAGCATCATAGTCATTAGGGTTTAAAACCATATCGCGGATAGCTTTTGCACTATTTTTGTTGTTATATACTAAATCTTCTATAGGATAAACCTCTGAGATGCTAGGAATGAGCATCTGACATGAGTAAAAGCCTAGATAATCATACTCCCTTAGATAGATCTCCTTGCCCAGCTCTTTAGCAATACCTGTTAAAAATTCAAACTCATCCATCTCTATATCGTACTTCCAAGGTGAGTATTCAAAACTTTTTTTTGAGCTTAAAAAACCAAACCCTAGCTTCGCATTTGAGTCCACAAAGTGAGACTCTAAGTTGAAGCTATCACGCACTACACTCATATCAAAAGTAGGAGACTCAAAATCATCAAGCCTATCAAGAGAGCGACCCTGCATAAGTTCTGTCATAGTTCGCTCTAGGCTCACTTCAAGGATAGGATGTGCGCCAAAAGAGACAAAGAGAGTTGAGTTTTTTGGATTTATTAGCGAGATAGCAGTGACTGGAAAGACTCCGCGAAGTGAGGCATCAAGAACTTCTACAATATACCCAAGCTTACGGAGCGCTATAACATCTTCATTTAGCTTTGTAAATGGTTCTATAACACTTTGCGGAAACTTTGGCAGAGCGTAGCCATTTTTTATAATCTCAAACTTAACATATCTCTCATAAATCTCACTAAGAGCTTGAACTTGAGCCTCATTTCTTGTATTTCCAGCGGCTAAGCCATTACTAACATAGAGGTTGTGCAAAAGATTTATAGGAAAATATATCTTCTCTTTTGTAGAGAATTTTAGAAATGGTAGTGAGATAACTCTGTCACTATACCCAGAATTAAAGTCAACAAAGTCTTCTCCCATAAGTTCACCACTTGCATCATAAATATCTAGCAACTCCTCATTTAAAAAATCACCATCAAGCTCAAATGCCACTTCATCAGGATAGTGTTTTTGGTTTGGAATGTAAAAATCGCTAAAAAAAAGATTTGTTTGAAGCCTCTCAATATACTCCCCATAAGCGCTAGCCATAGCAGACTCTTTAAGTGTACCTTTTCCATTTGAGTAGATGTGATTTGGAGCTTCATGGGAGCTAAGATTTAGAGAGTAGCAGTTTTGTAGTGGATGATGCCCCTCTGAGATGTTAGTTTTACATCCAATATCTTCTAAGACTTTTTTCATCTTTTTGATCGAGACTTCTAGCGGGGCATCTTTTGATAATATATTCACTGTTTTTCCAATATTTAGATATAAATAAATATATTATACACATAAAGAACTTAGATGGATGAACTTATCTGCTTTTAAAACTCACTCATCCATTTGTCTATTTCTTTTTAGGTCTCTCATAGTAAGCTGAACACCAGCCTTGTGGATTTATAGAACCTTCAACCATTCTACATTCGTTCGTCTTAGGTAAAAAGTGCATACAATCAGCGCAAATCTTCCCATCTTTTGGGGTTTCTTGATAGTTGTACTGAGCCTTGCTTCCTTTTGCGAGTAAAGGTGTGGCACTAAAAGTAGCAAGCCCAAGCACCGCCATATATCTAAAAAACACTCTTCTCGATAAATCTTCCATAATAGCCTCCTAGCTTATGTTAGTATCGCAAAATCGATAAGATTTATTATAACACAAGACTATACTATATGAGACTTTTTTTATTATAATTTAGATATTTTTAAAAAATCCACAAAGAGAATTTTTTAGCTTTTATCTTAGAATTTTTGAGTTTTTCATGCGCTGCATCAATCATAGAACTCTCTATAGCAACATAGCTCTGTCTATCGTAGATATCGATCTTTCCAATGCTACTTCCACTTATATTTGCATCTTTTGTAAGAGCTCCTAAAATATCTCCAGCTCTAAGTTTATCTTTTTTTCCACCCTCGATCACAAGCGTGATAAATTTCGGTTTCATCTCAAATCCGTTTACAACTTTTAACTCACTTATGTCTAAAAACTCTCTTTGGGCATCTCTATACTCATCCGCTTTGTCGCTCTCATAAGCAGTGTAGAGACTAAAAGCCAAACCCTCGCATCCAGCACGACCTGTTCTGCCGATACGGTGAGTGTAGATCTCAGGAGAGTGAGGCAGATCGTAGTTTATAACCATAGTCAGCTCTTTTATGTCTAGTCCACGAGCCGCTACATCTGTTGCTATGAGAATCGGGCAACTCTTGTTTGCAAACTGAACTAAGACATCAGTTCTGTCGTACTGCTCTAAATCTCCGTGAATTGCAAGTGCATCTATCTTTACTTTTTGTAGGTTTTTGGCAAGCTCATCAGCTTCTATCTTTGTGTTTGTAAAGATAATGGCATTGTCTAGTTCAAAATTACTTAGTATCTTGATGATGGCATCTAGCTTGTCATTAGATTCGTAAAATCTCTCTTTTATCTTATTTGCTACCTCTTTTGAAGTTGTTTTTACAAACTCCGCTTCATGCGTGATGGTACTAGCAATATCCTTTACTTCATCAGTATAAGTAGCTGAGAAAAGTAGTGTCTGTTTTCTCTTTTTACAAAATGATAGTATCTCATTTATCTCATCGCTAAAACCCATATCTAACATTCTATCGGCTTCATCAAGGACTAAAATATCAAGCTCATCAAGGCTCAAACTCTCTTTTTTAAGATGCTTTAAAATCCGTCCACAAGTCCCAACAACTATGTGAGCGCCATGTCTTAGAGATCCTAGCTGTGGGCCAAAAGCCGCACCTCCACAAAGAGTTAGAATCTTAACATTGTGAGTAGCCCGAGCTAAGAGTCTAAGCTCTTTTGCCACTTGATCTGCGAGCTCTCTTGTTGGACAAAGCACTAAAGATTGTGGCTTAAACTTTTTAACATCGAGTTTTTCAAGTAGCCCAATTCCAAAAGCTGCAGTCTTACCACTTCCAGTTTTTGCCTGGGCTACTACATCTTTACCCTCTAGTATGAAAGGTAGTGCTTGAGCTTGAGCTTCTGTCATCTCTTTGTAGCCAATATCTTCCAAGTTTGCTAACATCTCTTTTGATAAAGCCAAATTTGAAAATTTCATTAGTATGTCTCCTTAACTCGGCCAACTTCACCACTCATAAGTCGCACTTTTATACCATGAGGATGAGATGGAGATTTTGTAAGAATGTCGCGAACGATACCATCAGTAAGAAGCCCACTCTGTTGATCTTGCTTTAGAACAATAGCCACGCTTTGACCACTTTTTATATCTTTTCTCTTAGTGCCATCCATAACCAAACCTTTAGTTTTTAAGTGTGTGATTATAGCTGTAATCTTCTCAGTTGTCATTAAGCCTTTTAAAGACAAGCCTTTCACCCCTGTGAGTGAATCTCAAAGAGTTAAAACTTTACGAAAAGAAAAAGCTATGACTCAGGCAAAACTAGCAAATCTAAGTGGCATTAGCCGTGTAACGTTGGGCAACATAGAAAGAGATAAGCTTGGAAGTGTATCTGTAAAAACACTCGATATTATCCTTGCTAGTTTGGGGTATGAGCTAGATATAAATTTAACTACTAGGTATGGACTTCCTAGTTTATGATTTTTTAGCTCTTAATGTAGTTACGTCTCTGCAATCAGCTCCTAGATAAAAGCTGATACATCATGATGGAAGCTGCAACGCTGACATTAAAACTCTTAACACCATCAGCCATCTCTATAGTCAGAACTTCATCACACAGATTAAGCACTTCATCTGATATTCCCAAACCTTCATGCCCCATTAAAAGAGCCCATTTTTCGGAAGCTTTTACTTGTGAGAGAAGAGTTGCATCTGGTGTAACTTCTGCAGCAAATACTCTATACCCATTTTTTTTAAGTACCTCTATTGTCTCTCTTATATCTTTATAGATGTGAATTTTTAGCTTGCTCACATACCCCATAGAGACCCTTAAAGCACGTCTACCATAGGGATGCGGTGACTGACGCGATAAGAGATAAGAGTCAACTCCAAGCGCAGCTGCACTTCTTGCAATGGAGCCGACATTTTCTGTAGATGTTATGGCATCTAACATCAAGATGCTCTCTCCTAGTGCCTCTAGCGGAGTCTCATCTGGGCGAACTCCATGTAGCATGCAGTTATGATGAATTTTATGTCCGACAATGCTTTGCATCTCCTCTTTAGTTGCAAGAAAAAGATTCTTAATGTTTTTTAATTCTACAAAATGTGAAAATTCATCATAATACTCTTTTGTTGCCAAGATGCTTTTTACTTCTATATCACTGCCTAAAAGCATATTTACAACCTTAGGGCTATCGGCTATAAAGCTGTTGTCAGCTGTAAAAGCATTATCTCTTAGCTGTTGATAAATAGCTAGTTCTGGAGTGTTTATGTTGTTTATTTTTTTATATTTCATCTTTGCTATAATATCACAAACAGAGGAGTTTCAATGAAATACTCAACATCTTTTCGCATTTGGCACTGGCTAAACGCTCTAGTTATCCTAGGGCTTATCGGCACTGTACTTTTAAGAAAAACTTTTTTAAGTTGGAGGACTAACTCTGAGCTTATCATGTTAGAACTCTCAAAGATTGACATTAGCATAACAAGCGAGCAGGCAAAAGTCATAGCAAAAGCCATCAGGGCAGGTATGTGGGAGTGGCACTATATTTTGGGCTACGCTCTAGTCGCGCTACTCTTGTTTAGAATATTTATACACTTTAAAGAGGGTTCAAAAAAGAGAAGCTTTAGCTCTTTGAGCACTCACAAAAAAGTAGTTCGCATCTCTTACTATATTGTATATGCAACTATCCTTTTTATGAGTGTTAGTGGTTTTACTATGTACTTTTATGAGGCTTTAGGGCTTGCAGAAGAGACAGCTCACAGCATAAAAGAAATCCACGAACTAGTCTATAATATCCTTTTATACTTTGTACCACTACACATTATAGGTGTCTTTATAGCTGAAAACAGAGATGAAAAAGGAATAGTATCGACTATGATAAATGGGGAAAAATAAAAGAAGCCTATGGTTTGATTTTATGCGAGAGGAGAAGTTCTCGCATAAAAATGAAAAAGAATGAAAATTTTGTCTCTAGAGGCTTACGCACCGAATATATCAGTCATCATACCTTGGAACCAGTTGTGTGTTCCTTTTCCAAGTGCTGATGAACGTTTGTTGTTTGCTTTTTTACTCCCTTTGATTTTTTTGATAGCATTCCCTTGAGGATCTTTTGTATCTACAAGAGAAAAAGAAGCTGAGATAGAGATCGCCTCTGTGTCATTGACCATCGAGTAGCAAGTGTTTATAGGTAGTGTTACATTTGCCAACTCTTTGGCGCCATTGATTCTACTTGCAATCTGATCTGCAACAATATGCCCTTGACCATTTGCGATAGAGCCTGATTTTGGATACGGGTATCCACCTACAGAGTCACCAATGACGAAAACTCTCTCATCAGCTTTAGTTTGAAATGTTGGTGCCTTCATCTGCCCCCATCCCGCTCTACCCATAGAAACACCTGCTTTTTCGATTAGCTCTGATGCAGCATTTACGGGGATAAGGTTTGCTGCATCAAACTTGAGAGTTTTCATCGTTGTTTTTAAATCTGCATCTGTTACAGCTACTTTTAACTCCTTTTTATCAAGATCTACACCTTTAACTGAAGAGTTTGGATGATACTCTACGATATCCCCATAGAGTTCTTTATAAGCCGCCATAAAACCCGGTCCTTTTGGCTTTGGACTCTCTTTTGGATCTAAGATAATTACTTTGCCATCGATATCGTTCTTTTTAAAGTAGTTTGCAATTAGTGCGGCTCGCTCATAGGGTGCTGGTGGGCATCTATAGGCACCATCAGGGATAGAGATGATAAAGTTACCTCCGTCAAACTCTTCTAATATCTTCTTAAGTGCCGCGTGTTCACTTCCTTGAATCAGAGCTGGCGGACACTCTTGTCGGCACCTCTCGGACATCTGTGCATCATCGCCAAACCAGCTAGAGTAGTCATAACGAATCCCAGGAGAGAGAACAAGATAATCATAGTCGATTGTACCGTTAGCCGTTGCAACTGTTTTTGATTTACGATCAATATCTGTTACAGTTGTTTGGAGCATCGTATATCCATACTCTTTTGCCCCAGTAAAAAAATCACGAGTTAAAAAGTCAAGTGGAATCTCCCCTACAATCCACTCGTTTGAGATTGGACATGAAGTAAATACAGCTCTTTTTTCAAGGACTACAACCTCAGCGTCAGGTGCTTTTTTCTTGATGTTTCGTGCAGCTGTTAGACCACCCCACCCACCACCAACAATCACAACTCTTTTGCCAGTTGATTTTGGCATCAGTTTTTTTACTCTTTCATCTGTTTTTGAGTCAGATGTCACAGCCGCAATAGCACCACTTCCAGTTACTGCAAAAGTTGCAACACTCAGACCTGAGGCCTTGAGTAAATTCCTTCTTGATATATCCATATCTCTCTCCTTTGTCTATTTTCGATTTTTTAAAATGTATACGATGCGATCGCACGAAAGTGATTCATTTTTCTCTCAGGTGTTTTTGCAATTACTCGCCCATTGTATTCACTTGTGCGTATCGCATTAAACACTTTAAACATCCACTCTTTATTTGGTTTATAGACTAACACTGTATCTATCTCTGTAGCATCTTCTAAAGCTGTATTTGGCGTTGTAGTTGTTGCGCCCCCTAGAGTACTTTTTGATTTTCCATAGTCTGCATAATTGACCATAAGCTTCAAGCCTTTCATAAACACATAATGTACACCCACTTTATATGCACTTACATCCGTACGGTAAGCATTACGCGAGAAGATAGAGCTTGTGTACGCTGGATCAGCTCCCCAAGCATTGAAGTACTGCCCTTTTGTTCCCTCGGCATCTCCAGATTTGTTATAAGCAATAAAAGCGCCCCATTTTTTATTGCCTAGGGCTACTTTTGCGCCCAGCATATTAAAATCTCTCTCCCCTGCAAGTGAATCTCCTGTATCCTTTTGCACTAGATACTGAGCGTTCATATTTAGCTTGATACCCTTAGCTACTGGCATACCATACTTGAGTTCCCCGTAAAAATCGTTTGCAATATCAGCAGAACGATACATCCATAAATCTACACTTAAGTTTTTTACTCCTGTATAAGTAGCTCCAATCATAGAGCGACCATCTGTCTCTTTTCCTAAACCTGCAATAATTCCCATATTATAAAACTTTGCTTGCTCCATATTGCCACCAAAACTTACAAGCTTACTATTTGCAAAACCAACACCTGCTGTTCCCGTGTTTTCACCTATCACACCCGCATCAGGCGCTGCACGAGAACCTAAAGACATTTTTGTGATATGTCCAGCAGTAAGACGAAGACCATCTATTACCTCTGTACCTAACATATATGCTTCATAAAAATTTGGAGTGAGTGATGTCTGAATCTGTGTAAGTGGTGTTTTAAGTATTTGACGCCCTAATGTTGCATCAAAATATTGATGTTTATAAGAGAGATACAATTCACCTAGTACCCCTTTTGATGCACCACCAGCATCTGTGACCATGCCATAGGCTCCTTTGTTATATCCATCTGCTGCATTATTTTCATCCCACTCAGTGAGTCCTGCGTCCCCATTGATATAAGTAGCTACTCCTATTTTAAGCCCCTGTGTTAAAATATCCGCTGTCTCATATTTGAGCTTTACAAGATACCCCGTTCCATTTGAAGGTGCAAAACCATTCTCTTTATCACTTAAAACCGTCATTGCTTTAAACTGCATTGTTAATTCGCCTGCGTCTTTACCGCCTACTTCAATATTAGCTCCCATTACTTGCGTTGCAACAACTGCACTTAGTGATAAAACTATCCCTTTTTTCATCTCTTATCTCCTTAAGATTTTTAATTACAACTCAATTCTACTTGTCCTAGATGAAAAAATCATTAAAATGTGATAACTTTTTATTATAAAAGAATCTATATAGATATAATTAACTATAATAGTTGTCATGAGAATACTTATAATAGAAGATGATAATAAAATGAGAACCATGCTATGTGATGCTCTTGCACCTTTTTACATAGTTGATGCTTTGAGTTCGCTTGAAGAGGCCTATGCTTATATAGAGAGCTTCGCTTATGAGGCGCTTTTGCTTGATAGGAATCTCTCGGGAGTGGATGAAGGTATGGAGATTATTCCAAAGCTCAAAAAATTACAGCCCTCGTGTGCCGTGATAATTGCAAGTGCGTATGGAGGAGTAGAGGAGCGGATTAGTGGCTTGAGTGCTGGGGCAGATGACTATCTTGAGAAGCCTTACGACCTACGCGAACTCAAGATGCGTATTGACGCTCTTGTTCATCGCTATTGCCCTGATATCATTGAAATAGATGGACTTTACATTGACATCAAACTTGAACAACTGCACTATGAGCAACAGCCTCTACGTCTTTCCAAAAAAGAGCATGATCTTCTCTTTTTTCTCGCTGCTCACCCTGATAAAATTTTAACACGTGACGATATCACTAATGCGATCTATAACGACCCCACTTCTATGAGTTCTAACACTATTGATGTAGTCATTAGCAATATCCGTAAAAAACTTCCCATAAACCCCATAGAGACACTCAAAGGAAGAGGCTATGCTCTTAAAAACATTTAAAGGAAGGATATTAGCCGTATCTTTAGGGATGACAATCGTCTCTGTTCTTATTTTTGGCTATGGGCTCTCTGGCATATACCATCAGCATATGCACAAATGCCTCAACAGAAGCCTCTCCTTTTTGACAAATATGCTCTCTATTGAGTTTGATACAAAAGAGTATTCTAAGACAATGCAAACACAGATGTATCAGCATCCACAACTTCTAAATGTACTCCAAGGGGGACTGATTTATGATATCAAAATAGAGATGCTCTCCTATAAACCTCTCTCAAATAAAGAGCGTATCTATCAGTTTAAAAAACTCGGTAACGAAGGCTACTTTACTGTAAGCTCTTCGACTGAAAAGATTAACGAAGAGCTTGTCAGCATGGTCAGTGACCGATGGGTTTTTTTTATCTTTGGCTTTGTTTTTACATCTCTTCTTATCTACTTTCTTGTACGCCTTTTGTTTATTCCATTTAATAAGCTCGTAAACCACTGTCTCACTTGTGAAGACCCTGACAAAAAGCCCGAGGGAGTAACTGGTGGATCGGAGATTATCACACTTCGTGATGCAATTGCCTCGCTCCAACAACGCATCAGCCGGCTACAAAAAGCACAGCATGAGTCGATGAAAGCACTTACTCATGAGCTAAAAACTCCTCTTGCTCAACTACGTTTGCGTATCGATTTGGCAAATCAAAAAGGAAAATGGAGTGAAGAATCGATTGAGGAAGCAAAAAAAGAGATAGATGAAATCTCACATAAGATTACAAAAATTTTGCATTCACGTAAAGTCAGCCAAAAGGTAGAAAAAACACACCTTAAAAAATCTGTTTTGTATCTCATAGATGAGCTCCAACCTTTATGGGAACATAGAGGGCTCACATTTGAGATAGACATGTCGCAAGATAAGGTTTTAAATCTTCCAGTTGAAGCCTATCAAAGAGTGCTACGTATTCTTATTGAGAACACTATCAACCATAGTCTCAAAGGAGCAACAATTCATATCCATTGCAGACAAGCTGTCTTAACAATTACAAACCCAATCTCTAGGGAGAAAAATAAAATTATTGACTCCACAGGCAAAGGTTTAGAGATTGTAAAGACTCTTTGTAACTACTATAAATGGGAATTTGATGCCCATAGCATAGATTCAAAGTATCAGATTGTGCTACGGCTATAATGCCCTTAAAAATCAAAATACCAATTTGTGATATACTATATTTTATAAAACAAGGCGGTTTTAGCAAAACAAAGTGTTTGCTAATAGATAGTTAGAGTTTTGCCTTTTTGTATAAACTTCTAACTTTTAATCACTAAGGAGAATTATCATGAAAAATATACTCAAATCCATGTTGTTGTTATCTTTTTTGTCACTTGGATCTATTAGCTGTGTGCAAGCAGCAGATATGAAAAGCACCCAAGACTATATGCCAAGTTTGATCACTAAAACTCCTCTTGAAGGGCGTATGCTTGCTATAAAAATGGTAAGAAAAACAATAGGTGCTATTCAGCAAGATCCAAAAATTAAACAAGCCGTTAGAAAAAAATACCAAGATGACCCTGAACTCTTAATGTACGCAGTGGAGCTAGTAGCAATTGAGTTTAAAACCATAGCTATTGCAAACAACTATTGGCGATAAGCCTAACAATACAAGCCGAATCACCTTCGGCTCTATTTTGGGCTCTGGTGAACATTTTTAAAAATATTCTATACGTTCAAACCCTAAATCATTAAATTGGGAGAACACGAATGTTTTTTGATAGTTTCTCTTTTAGAGTTGCTTCTATGGCATAAAGTGTGCCAGTTGAAGATGATGCACATCCATTACAAGCACCTAAGTAGCGAATGTAAATATCTATGTACTCATCACCTTTTTTGATGTCTATAACTTCCATATCTCCACCATCCATGATAAGGAACTGTCTAACGCTCTCATCTATAACAGCATCAACTGCTTTTATCTGCTGAACTAGAGTCATACTAGCAAAGTCTCCTGAAGCACCTGCATCAGCTGCTGCTTTCATTTTTTCCTCATCCATCTCTTTCCTTGTATCTCTTAAAATATCCACTAAGTACCACTCTCTCTCTTCATGTCCACCTGGCTTAATACAGCTCTTACAAAAACCACCAGCTTTTGTATAGTCTGTTATCTGCTCGATAGTTGTTAAGTCATTTAGTCGTATAACTTCTCTTAAGGTGCTAAGACTAACCCTCGCACACTCACAAACAATAATCTCTTCTTCAAAACTCTCAGCATCTACACCCTTGTAAAGACCCGCCGCTTTTTTTATAACATCATAAGCCATAACTGAACAGTGCATCTTTTGAGGTGGAACTGCTGGAGTATCTGGGTCATCACGAAGTGCAAACTCAACATCGATATTTGTAATCTTTACAGCCTCATCAACTGTTTTACCAATACAAAGCTCAGTCATAACATCAGAAGATGCGATAGCAGTTCCACAACCAAAGCTCTTAAACTTTGAATCTACAATCTTATCGTTTGTCGGATCTATCTCCCAATACAAACGAACAGCATCTCCACAGCTCTCTGCACCAAAATCTGCAACGATAAGTTTATTACCACGGGACTCTGCCTCTGCTTCGCTTATTTCACCTTGATGCTTAGGGTTGTTCATCAACGTTGTTACTTTATTTGAGTACGCGTCCCAAAGGGACTCGCCTAACATATCTGCTCTTGCCATCTTATTTTCCTTAATTTTATTTCATAAAATGAAGAGAACCTTCATCTATTTTGTCACGGTATCAGAAGTAATTCCGATACCTACGCTAACGCTTGGTTTTACTCAGCACAAGGCTCTTGGCACTTGGACTTGTTCAAATGTCGTTCTAATTAAATAGCAGGTGCCATCACTAACTCGTTCAAGGATGATGTAGCTCACAATCCTTTGCTTCTCCACCCTTTGTTGGTTGTTGAACTGCATATGAGCTTGAGATGCTTCTAAGCCTTTTTACTGCGTTTTGGAAGTGGCTTATTGCATAGTCTATCTCTGCATCTGTTGTAAAACGACTAAGGCTCAACCTGATTCCTGTGTGGGCTAGTTCATTGTCAGCTCCAATGGCAAGCATTACTGTGTTTGCTTCAAGCTCTTCACTCGCACATGCTGAACCCGTTGATGCACCGATATCGCCTTTGTTTAGATCCCAAAGCATACTCTCCCCCTCAACACCTTTGACTGAGACAAGTATTGTATTTGGAGTGCGATTTTCTCTATCTCCAACTATCATAGTATCACTTATTTGCATGATGGCATCTTCTAAGCGGTCTCTCTTTTTTCTAATCTTAGCAGCCGTCTCTTCTATGTTTGTAGTTGCAAGTTCTATTGCTTTTCCCATTCCTACAATATATGGAACATTTAGGGTTCCTGAGCGACGACCACCCATATGTTCTCCACCGTGCAAGAGTGGAGTTAATTTTTGAGAATCTCTTATATATAAAGCTCCAACACCCTTTGGACCATGAAACTTATGCGCACTCATAGATACAAAGTCAATATGAAGGGATTGTAAATCTACTGGGATTTTACCTATAGCTTGAACGCCATCAGAGTGAAAAAGAACACCTTTTTCCTTACAAATCTCACCAATCTCTTTTATAGGAAATATCATACCAGTCTCATTTGATGCCCACATAACAGAAACTAAAGCAGTCTTATCAGTGATAAAACTACGAACTGTGTGAGCCTCAACAACACCTTGATCATTTACTGGCAAGTATGTAACCTTTACACCTTGCTCTTCTAAAAATCTACAGGTCGCGAGAATTGATGGGTGCTCAACCTCTGTTGTTACCATATGATTTTTATCTCCATTTAGTACTAGATCTATAAATACTGACTGCAATACCCAGTTATTTGACTCTGTCGCACAAGATGTAAAGACTATATCATCATTATCGCTTGCATTTAGAGCTGTATAGACCTGATCCATTGCTTTAGCCAAAGCTGGATGTGTTGATGTACCAAATTTGTGAAGTGAGTTTGGATTTCCATACTGCTCACTAAAATATGGTAGCATTGCTTCTACTACCTGAGGGTCAACCATCGTTGTAGCGTTGTTGTCTAAATAAACTTGCATATTTTACCTTTAATTTAGGGTTGTTTCTAATTAAGACAATTTTTGTCTTCTTTTACTTTTGACATCATATAAAGTTTGTTATTATGTTATGCTTAAACTAAACTGACTTACACTTTTATTTAAGGTATAATTCCATCTAAAAGGGTAAAAGCATGTGTAATTTTAACAAACAAAACGAAAATACAAAAGAACTACTCCATCTTTTAATAAGTAAACTAGCTCAAAAGGTTGGAGGAACCAACTTTTTACTAGGACTTATGGAGAAGATGAAAGAGAATCGACCAAATGCACTTATGCATAAAGACAGAAAAATTGTCTCACCAAAACTTAGTATATCATGGAATAAGGTAGTTTTCAAAGACAAAATAGATGTTTTAGAAGAGATTTTATATACTCGTAAGAGTTCAGAGGGTATTAAGTTCAATATTTTAGACCAAGACAATGCTAAAAAAAGAAAAAAAATCCTAAATATGGTGAAAACTCTATCTCCTATCACATTTATAATAGCCCCTAGAGATGATAACGAGGCAGAGGGTTTTGAGTTTGCTCCGTTTGAGACTACAAAAGATGATCAAGTAAGCATAAACCCTATCTTTATGGCTATGTTTTTTTGCTCAAATGAGTTTACAAAAAAAGCACTAAAGTACGAATCTTAAATCTTAGATGGTATAATCGCGAAATTATTACTTATAAAAAGGTTTATTATGGCTCAAACTATAACAGAAAAGATATTTTCACAACATGTTGGTAGAGAAGTTTTTGCAGGCGAGATTGTTCGCTGTGATATCGATATGGTTATTGGAAATGACATTACAACCCCTATCTCTATTAGCGCTTTTAATCTTAGCGGTGCTAAAGAACTAGCAAATCCAGATGGTTTTTCTATAGTTCTAGACCACTTTATCCCAGCAAAAGACATTGCATCTGCCAACCAAGCTAAAATCAGCCGTGAATTTGCAAAAAAACATAAACTTAAAAACTTTTTTGATGAAAAAGATATGGGCATAGAGCACGCTCTTTTACCTGAAAAAGGACTTATTGTCCCAGGCGATGTAATCATCGGTGCAGATTCACATACTTGTACTCACGGCGCACTAGGAGCATTTTCAACTGGCATGGGCTCAACTGACTTAGCCTTTGCAATGATAACTGGAGAAAACTGGTTTAAAGTTCCTCAGACTATCAAGGTAAACCTTAGCGGAAAACCAAAAGAGCATACTACTGGTAAAGATATCATCTTAGAAATTATCCGCCTTATTGGTGTTGATGGTGCCTTATATAAGACTCTAGAGTTTACTGGAAGCACTATAGAGCATCTAAATATGGATGATAGATTTTCAATGTGCAACATGGCGATAGAGGCCGGTGCAAAAAATGGCATAGTCGCTTACGATGATGTCACAAAAGAGTTTTTGAGTGACAAAAACTTAGCAAGAGAACCAAGAATCCATTACTCTGATGCAGATGCATCATATGTAAAGGTTTTAAACATAGATATAGATAAACTTGAGCCAGTTATTGCTTATCCATTTTTGCCATCAAATGGTCACTCCATCACTCAAGCTGTAAAAGATGAGATAAAAATAGACCAAGCCTTTATAGGAAGCTGTACAAATGGTCGCTTAGGCGATTTAAAAGTTGCCTCCGAGATACTAAAGGGAAACAAAGTACATGAAGATGTCCGCCTGATAGTCACTCCAGGAACTCAAAATATTTTAAAAGAAGCTTATAGATTAGGCTATATTGATGCTATAATAGATGCAGGTGGAGTTGTGTCAAATCCAACATGTGGGGCTTGCTTAGGCGGATATATGGGAATCTTAGGAGATGGAGAAGTAGCTGTATCTACAACTAATCGTAACTTCGTCGGTCGCATGGGTTCAAGAAGTTCAAAAGTATATTTAGCAAACTCCGCAGTAGCGGCTATCTCAGCTATAAAAGGCTATATAGCAGATCCAAGAGTTTAGTGTTACTCTCACTAATCTTAAGTAAGGGAAGAAACATGAAAAAAATTCTATTAATACCTACACTTCTGCTTTCATCTAGTCTAATGATGGCAGCGGACTATGAAATCACGCCTATGATTGGCTACAACATCGCTGAGGGCAACATCAACTTAGATGATTATGCAACTTTTGGGGCTGAGTTTCAATACAATGCATTAGACTTTTTTCTAAAGCCTGAACTTTCTATTTTTTACTCAAAAGCTGATTATAACACCAACAAACTCTCAAGTGGTACAGATACTGATGTTTGGCGTTTTGCCTTAAATGGTGTTTATGAGTACGACAAAGTAGCTGGTATCATACCTCTTGCTAAAGTAGGATTTGGTTATGAGACTATGAACGGTGACAGCTACAAGGGAGAGACTGGAAACACTGATAGTGCTTTTGTTAATGCTGGGGTTGGCGCTAAGATACCTTTTAATGATATGCTAGCGCTAAAACTAGAAGCTGTCTACATGCTCAAACACAATGATGCTAGATATGACAATAACTTAGCGATTCTTGCTGGTCTAAATTTTGCATTTGGGCAAAGTTCTCAAAAAGTGGCACCTGCAAGTGAAGCAATTGTGATTGAGCCAGTTAAAGAAGAACCCGCAAAAGAGGTTCTAGAAGAGACCTTGGTTGAGGAAGAAGTTACAAGTGTAGTAGCTGTAGTGGATGGAGATGACGATCAAGATGGTGTTGCTAACTCTATAGATCTTTGTCCAGATACTCCTATGGGTCAAGCGATAAATAGTGATGGTTGTCCTATCGATATAACACTAAAGATCAACTTTGAGTTTGACTCTGCTAAAGTAGATGATTCACTACAAAAACCTGTCCAAGATTTTGCAGACTTTTTAAATAAAAATAGTAACTATAGCACTAAGATAGTTGGTCACACAGACAGTACAGGAAGCGAAAAATATAACCAAAAATTATCTGAAAAAAGAGCTACTTCTGTCAAGAATATGCTTATAGAAAATGGTGTTGATGCTACAAAAGTATCGACTGTGGGAAAAGGCGAGCTTGATCCAGTAGCTGACAACTCAACTGCTGAGGGTCGTGCTAAAAATAGACGCGCTGAAGCTGAGTTAAACAGAGATTAGATGTTCGACCTTCCATGCGTAATCTTTGCAGGTGGCAAAAGTTCAAGAATGAAACAAGACAAAGCTCTTCTTTCATTTGGAGGCTTTGACACCTTAGCTGAGTTTCAACTCTCACGGCTTCAAAAAATCTTTAAAAATGTATATATTTCATGCAAAGACAAAAGTAGGTTTGATTTTGAAGCACAAATTGGGGAGGACTCTTTTATAGAAGATGTTAAATCATCCCAAACTTTTGCCCCTACTGCTGGTTTCGTTGCAATCTTTGCTACACTAAAAACAGACTCTTTTTTTGCTCTTAGCGTAGATGCGCCTTTTGTAGGATTCAAAGAGATTAAAACCATCGTAGATGCAGACACTCCTCATGCAGATGCAACTGTAGCAAAAACTGCATTTGGCATTCAACCCATGTGTGGCATCTATCATCGCTCATTAGAGAGTAAGTTTATTAAAATGCTCCAAGAAGACAACCACAAACTAGGCTACTTACTAAAATCTTCAAAGACAACTTTTGTAGAGTTTGAAGATGAGAGAGCCTTTTTAAATCTGAACTACCCTTATGAGTATAAAGAAGCTCTAAAATTAATCTAGCACAAATTTAACTCCTCTTTGCTATAATAAAGCAAAAAGAAAAGAAACATAATGAACTTAACACACTTAGATAAAAACCAAAGACCGAAAATGGTTGATGTATCGGACAAAAATCAAACAACAAGAGTAGCAGTTGCATCAGGATATATAGAGATGAGCCAAGATGCATATGACGCCATAGTAAGTGAAAAAACTAAAAAAGGCCCTGTGCTTCAAACTGCTGTTATTGCGGCTATTATGGGCACAAAAAAAACGAGCGAGCTTATACCGATGTGCCATCCTCTAAACCTTAGTGGCATCAACTGCGATGTTGAAGAACTTACAGCTCTACCAGGTTTTAAGTTACAAGTTACTGCAAAACTAACAGGTCAAACTGGAGTTGAGATGGAAGCACTTACAGGTGTGAGCATCGGACTTTTAACAATATACGATATGGTAAAAGCTATAGATAAAGGCATGATAATAAGAGATGTCCAACTAGAAAAAAAGTCAGGAGGAAAGAGTGGAGATTTTAAACGATAGAGATGAGAAACTAATCCTTGAGTATCCTTGTTCTTGGTCTTACAAGCTAATAGCAGGCGAAAGAGAAGCGCTAGAGAAAGCTATAAAAGATGTTATAGATGAGAGAAGTCATAAGCTCACACACTCTAAAAACTCAAAAGGTGGCAAGTATGTAAGCATGAATCTCGACTTGCTTGTTCACAATGAAGATGATAGAAACTTTATATATGAAGCTCTAAAGGCTCATCAAAATATCAAAATGGTACTATAAAAAAACTAAGGACTTTAAAATGGAAGTAGATAAACTAACAACTGATATAAAAAATTCATATAACAAAACCCTAGAAGATATTCAAACAAGAGTTTCAGATGCTATTAAAAAACTTGGTAATGAGACAGAGATAGATAAGTTAAACTTTCATGAAATTAAAAATATTGCTGCGACTATTTTAGAAATCGAGACAAAATCTCTTAAAGAAGATGTGGCATCACTTGTAGCTCAAAAGGAAGCCTTAGATAGAAAGTTAGAGAAAAAGGCTCAAGAGCTTCAAGAGACAAAGTATAGTGTTTTTAACGCTATTGAATTAGAGTTAAATAGCAATGAACCTGCTCTTTTAAAACTCCATCAAGTAAAACTTCAATCCATAGACCTTTATGAGTTTCTAAGCGAGCTAGTAGAGTCTGCCATCATCACAGCTCTTGAGCGAGACACTGATGGAGATATAAAAGAGAGCATACAAGAGGTCATAAAGGACTTAACTTTTGAAGCCATAAAAGAAGGCTCACTAAATACCATCAGAATCAGAAAAATCCTCTCTACCATCCTACAATGTGCTATAGATGTTGCAGAAGCTACTCCAACAAAAGCAGAAGATATCCTAACTGCAACTCTAAAGGGAATGAGAAGTGGACTTATTCACTCCATAGATAGATTTAAAAAACGTCTCGCATATATGCCGGTTGAAGCTAAGCACATACTTATAGAAGATTATGACACCATTATGGAAGATCTAAATCAAACAGATGTTCTATTCTCTCAAGTAGTTCAAACTCAAGCTAGTGAAAACTCTGTAATGATAAATAAACTTCTTATAAACATCAACAAAAATATGCGTTATGATTTAGAAGAGTTAGTCTATATCTCTAAAGAAGCTGCAGATATGATGAGAGAGAGATTCTCGTCTTTTGCTAAAACTGCTGTTTCACGTGCAGATACAGCTCTTAAATCTCAAGCTGCACAAGAGGCAAAAAGAATGGGTAAACAAGCCTGGAGGGTTGCAAAAACAGCTCTTGGAAGTGCTATAAAAACTGCTAAAGGTGCGATGGATAAAGAGAAAAAATAGGCTTGTCTAAAAACAACCTATTTTTTATAATATAAGCACCGTGATTAAAAATTTATTCACATAGCTACAAATTACTTATTATTTACTAAACATATCTGTATATAGAGCAGCTGCCCACTGATAAATAGAACTTGCATTAACCTCTCCATCTTTAAGCCAGTCCTCACTACTAGTCGTTGATGCAAAATTAAATGCTAAATCTGTTTTATTATGAGCATATTGAGTATAGATATAGATCGCTCTCTCTGGTTCTATAGAAATAGCAGAAAAACAAGTAGTAGTTGGTGACTCCCACTTTATTTCTCTTGTTTTATTTATTTTTTGAGCTATTAGTTTAGCTACAAAGTGCCCTTCTGAATTGGCAGTATTTCCTGACTTTGAAAAGCCCATTGGTCTAGAATCGCCTGCGATATATATATCTTTTTCGCCATTGACTTCGTATGTAAGAGTGTTAATATCACCCTCAAGCATATTTTTTGCATCTTTGGCTATACCTACTCTTTCTAATATCTTTGCACCTCTAACATGAGGGTAAAAAGCAGCCTCTTCAAAATCAATTTCATCAAAATCAGTTTCAACTATTTTATTGTCTAGATCTATATTATTTATAACTGTGTTGGGCATATACTCAATATAATCGCCATAGAGTTCATCAAAAGCAGATTGGAAACCTTCTTTTTTGATCGTTATGGTGTTGTTTTCATCTAGCAGTATAACTTTTGCTTTTAATTTCTTTTGTTTAAAATAATCTGCAATCACACATGCTCTTTCATAAGGAGCTGGAAGACATCTATAATTCCCGCTTGGAACTGTTAAAATAAAGTTTCCACCTTTGAAGTTAAGAATCTTGTTTCGCAGGGTAAGATGTTCAGAACCAGGTATAAAACCTGCCGGATACTCTTGTCTAAGCCTTGTCTCAAATGCTATATCGTCTGTCCATCTAGAATAGTCATAATCAATACCTGGTGCAAAAACCAAGTAGTCAAAGCTGATATCACCATCGCTAGTCTCTAAAATACGATTTTTTTTATCAAGTCCGATTGCAGTTGCATGAAAATAAGTATAATTATTTTCTCTTGCAGCTTGAAGATAATCATGAGTTAAAAACTCTAACTCAATTTTATCTACTAGCCATAAGTTACTAAGAGGACATGATACGAACTCATGTCTTTGTTCAACTAAGATAACATCTGCATTTGGAGCAAATATCTTTGTATATTTTGCAATAGATAGGCCTGACCATCCACCGCCTACTACAACTACCCTAGGACCTTTTGCATTAGCTATAGGCGCTTTGTAGGTAGTTTTAGGCTTCGTCGTTTGCTCTGGTTTTAGGCTCTTGGCTTTACTACATCCACTTATTGCTACAGCAGCAGCAGTAACACCTGATAATTGTAAAGCTTTTCTTCTTGATATAGCCATTTGAACACCTTTTCTTTAAACTATTTTAAAACTCTATAGTTCCACTAATTGCTTCTATCATCTGTTTTTGAGCACCTTCTAGTACTTCATTTGAAGGTTTATCCTCAATGTCCAAAGAGCTAATCCAGTTATATACTGATGGATATGCCATTTTTAATTCAGTAGAGCCCTTTTCTTTATACATATAGAGTGTACAAGGGGCAAATGCACCTGCTTCAGGATGAGTTTTTGATACTTCAAAAATAACTGTTAATTTACAAATAGAGTATGCATCGAAAAAATCATATTTATCATAACCTGCATCACTAAACTCATCCCCTAGTTTATTGTATCCTGCAATTACAAACCCAAGAGTTTCTAATGAACCTTCTAGTTCCATTTGAAGACTTTCTAATTCATCTTCAACATCTTCACCTTGAGCTTCCATCTCACCAGTAAACGAAGTTATAAGCTCCCCCTTAGGTGCCAATATCTTATATGATGTTTTTTCAAAATGACCATTTGGCAATGCTTTAGCTAGAGTAGCTCTAATAAGCTTATTGTACTCTACCATGTGCTTATTAGAAGCAGGTATGCCAATAACTTTTGCCATACCATCTATCGACAAAGATGAAATAGAGATATCATTTGAACCTTGTTCCATATATATTGACATGCTAAGAGGTGCAAATAGTGCAGCTTTAGGGGTAATTTTAACAAGCTCTAAAACTAAGTCTTTTTTATAGAGAGTAAAAAGATGATACATCTTATGATTTGTTTTTTTGAACTTTGATTCAAATGCAACATTCATATCATTATTTCCAGATATTACAAACCCCGCATCCGCAAAAGCTTTCTCTATGGAAGCCCCTGTGATTTTACCTTTTGAGTTGTCAGCCGTATATATCTGAATATCTTGCGCCCCACTCGCTACAACTCCAGTTACTAGCATCAGTCCTACAACTATACTTTTGATCATTAATTTCATTTCTTTCCCTTTTTATTAATTTTGTGAGATTTTATCCTCTATTTTAGAAGATAAATATTATCGCCCCTGCGGATAGTTCCACTACCAATAACTTTTGCAAAGACGCCTCTATCATTTTTAAGTAATTTTGGCAATCTTGCATCTACCTTTGCTAAACTCTTACAAAGTGTACAATTTTGGCTAATCTCTAATTCAAGACTACCTATTGCAAATCTCGCTCCTGGTCTTAAGTGGTAAGGATTATAATCTATAAGAATATTTTCCCCTAGTGCACTATATGGTGCATCTATACCGTGACTAGCTGCTAGTTCATAACTCTCTTGCGAAGTTATTAAAACAGATCTTTGTATGTCTTTATTATAATACTTATCTTCTATAACACCCTTATCATCAAGAGCCAACTCGGTTGTATTTACTCTACCATTATTTGTAGAATAAAATAGTTCTAAAATTTTTCCGGCTTGAATTAATGACATATAATACTGCTCTCTTGTGTTTAAGTCTATCTTAACAAAAACAAAGTTTTGATTGTTTACTGAGTAGTGCCAACTCTATCATTGTCTTAGTAATAAGCACTATTTGGTCTATGCAAAAAAATCACATGATGTGTATTGATTTTTTTGCATCGCTTAAAATTTTATCCATACCAACACTACTGATATTTAAAATAGAGACAAAGAAGAGTGCAATCTTTTATAGATTGTTACTCGTCGTCATCTTCGTCTTCGTCATCATTAGAGTCTAAGTCGTCTTCATCAAACATTTCTAGTTCTTCATAAGATCTAAAAACATTACCTGGGCTTAGAAGGTAATACAACTCTTTGTCTCTAAACTCTTCAAGAGTTACATGTTTAGTAATCATATCCGGATGTATCTCTTCTTCAATACCCTCTAAAACTCTATCTTTTAAAAGAGTAAAATATTGAACAGCCTCATCAGCAGCCGTCTTATCGGTTATAAAACCATGCCCTGGAACTAAGTGATTCCAATCTCTATCTTTAATAGCTTTGAGTGCATTTAACTGACCAACAACTATACCATCGCGATTTGAAGTTACTCTACCATTCATTACAACATCTGCCACAAGGACAACCTTGTCATCTGGAAGATATAAGAACCAATCCTCTTCAGAGTGTGCATAACCAACTTTTACATACTCCATTTTAACACCATGAAGTGTAAATTCAGTTGTGTCATCAAAATATTCATCAACTGGAACTAGTTTAGTGCCTCTAATTGCATTTTGATAAAGAGCTCTAATCATTCTAGTTTGAGGTGGTATATCCCTAGTATTTTCATTTGGTTTACCTGTATGCTCATCAAAACCAAGATAATTAACATTAATAGACTTTGGACCATATATAGTAGCACCCTGTGTCTCTTTGTAGTAATTATTACCTAACCAGTGATCATCATGCTCATGACTTACTATAACCGTTTTAACAGGCAAGTCAGCAATCTTTTTCATAGCCGCGTGAGCTTGCTTAGCAAATATGTAAGATGGTCCAGTGTCCCATGCTATCCAACTATCAGTACCTTTTATGTAACAACTGTTAGACATATCACCAGCATTCTCTTTAGTTGGCATCTCCATAGCACCAAAGAAACACCACACTCTGTCGCTAACCTGTACTGGTTTTAGGTTATAATCCCACTCTTTATTCGTACCTGTGCGCGGTTCAACCCATTCGTAAAGAATAAAATTCTCATCTGCATCAAGCTTACTAGGATTTGTGATTGTAACGCTTTTATTAAAGATAAATGGCATAGATATAACAAATGCAATTACCGATAATAAAATTATGATTTTAATTTTCATAAGGTATCCCTATTTGATTTTTTTACTGCTTGTTTCCGTTTTATTTTCATTGTCTACTGTAGTAAAAGTAATTTTATCACCTTTTTTAGCTCCCTTGAACTCAAACTTTACAAGCGGGTTTTCAGACATAAAGCCACTTGTGGTAACCTCATATACTATCTTATCGTTAGCCTTAGCTGTAATGTATCTGATATATGAAGGGCTTATTCCTTTTTTGATCGCTTCTTCTTTGTCAGCCATCAAGCTCGTAAACATCGCCTTTACTTTAACAACGCCTTTTTTTTCTTTTGCCTTAATTTTCATCTTTGCCATTTTATTACCTTTTTATTTTATTTTATATTTATTTTGTTGTTGGGTGGGAAGGTAGATCAACCTCCACAACCACCAATAGACACATCTATCTCTTTTGATGCAGTATATAAGTTACCTGTACCTCTCTCTTTACCAACAACAGTAACAACTGCAGTTTGTCTTAATTTAATTCTAAAATCATAATCTATAATAGCACCCTCAGGTACAGAGAATACACAAGTTAAACATCTAGGATTCGCATCTTGAAAAAGTGCTACTGATTCCAAATCTAATGACGACTTGATCGTGATTGGAATTGAACCACCATTTTCAGCTAGCTTTGGAGCCTTAAATGATAATTTTTTACTTGTTTTTAATTCGCCATTACCATAAAGGGCTTTAATACCATCAACTGTTTTTTCTACTTCCCATGCTTTTGGCTTAGTTTTTCTAAAGTCTACTGCTCTTAAATCTGTTCCTGGTGCAACAATTGCAACAAAAGCTGCAAGACCTACGCCTAAAAATTTTCTTCTATCCATTTTGTTTTCCTTATTTTAATTTAATGTTTTACTTACTTGAATCTATCATAAATTCGACTATTGATCTAATTTCCGATTGTGTTAAGTCAGCATTACCACCTTTTGGAGGCATACCACCTACACCATTGATAGAGTTTTTTACCACTTCATCAATACCTTTTTTTGTAACTGCACGCCATGCTTCTACATCTCCAAGAGCTGGTGCTCCCATGTTATCAGTTGCGTGACACAGCTTACATGAATCATTGTACATTTTTTCAGCTTTAGATATGGTTGCGTCTTCAACCTCAGGTGGTAAATCTCTAACTGTTGAATATGGAGGACTAACATCTGTCATTTCGTAAGCTATTCTTACAACTTTAGCTTCAGTCTTACCATCTTGACCACCTGGATCTTTACAGTCAGTCATACATCTTACACCAGCACCAATATTTTTAGCACGATCTGCATAAAATGCTTTTACATCAGCTGGACCTGTTGGGCCATCGATATTTGGATAAAACCCATCTCTATTTGGAAGAACTACTTTTGCAAGTTTTTCTGCATTTAGAACATACTCCTCATCCATCACTTCGCCATCAATCTTTATATAGTTTTGAGCCAATATATAAGCTGTAATAGCATAAACTTCATCATTGCTTAAGCTTTTAGGAGTTGCATATGGCATAGCATCTCTAATATATGTAAAGAGTGTAGTAGCTACAGGCCAATAAGTACCAACGGTTCTTTTTGGTGCCTCTGTTTTCCCATACTCTCTTTGATTTTTAAGCGTGATAATAACTCCATTTTCATCTTTAGATTGATTACCGCCTGCTAGTGCTGGATAGCCGTGTCCACCACCGCCAAAGTCACCATGACAAGATGCACACTGAGCCTCATAAAGCTCATCGCCTTCTTCAACAGAACCTTCACCCTCAGGTAAACCTGAACCATCTGGTAGTGCATCCAAGTCCCATGCTTTTATCTCATTGGCTGTGGCAGGTCTACCGTGATTTATGCCTTTTGTGCTTTGTTCATTTAGAACATAAGCTGTATACATTCCGTTTTCTCTAGGATAAATAACACCACCATCTATGGCACCCATTTTCCCAGCATACGGTCCAGTTAAAATGTTTTCTTTAGCCTTTGCAGAAGTTGCTTCATTAGTACTTGACGATGAAGATAAACACCCTGTAAAAAGAAGCGCTACACTTGCAACAGCAGATGCTCCTATTAAAATAGATTTATGATCTAACTTGAACATTGTTCACCTCCCCTTTATCAGTCACTTCCCAAGTACAGATTGCATTTCTATGATAAACACCCTCAACACCAACAACTTTCTTTTCTTGATTTACTGTAGGTTGAACATTGTTACTATCATCAACTGCACGACTCTGAAGCAATAACGGTTTTCCTTCATATCTATACATATATGAGAATCTAGTCCAAGCTTTTGGAAGGACTAAACCTTTAAGGTGTGCCTCTGTCCAATTTTTTCCACCATCAAAACTTATATCAACATTTGTTATTGTTCCGTGACCAGTCCATGCTAAACCTTCTATTTCGACTAAATCTCCAACTTTAAGATCAGTCCAAGGCTTTTCAGGACATGGAGATGTAATAATAGAGTTTACTTCATTTGCATAGAAATGCTGAATAGCTCTACCACTTGGAGTTAATACAGTATATTTAGAAGTCTCTTCCTTCGCATACCATGGATCTTCACCAAACTCTAGTCTTTTTAGCCACTTGACACAAAGGTTAGCTTCCCAACCCGGCAACATTAAACGAACTGGATAACCCTGCTCAGGACGCAGTGCCTCACCATTTTGAGCCCAAACTATCATAGCATCATCTAAAACTTTTTCAACAGGAACAGTTCTACTCATTTCTGAGCCATCACTTCCCTCTGCAAGCATCCATCTAGCGTTTGGTTTTAGACCTAACTCATCAAGTATAGTTTTTAAACGAACGCCTGTCCACTCTGCACAACTCATCATTCCTTTTACAAATTGTAAAGAACCAAATTGTGGACCTTTCCACTCAGCAGCCCCATTTGATGGACACTCTAAAAATAGAATTCTACTCTCACTTGGATATCTTTTTAGTTCATCTAAAGTAAGAACAATTGTCTTGTCCACAAGTCCATGAATCATTAGTCTAAACTTATTTGGATCAACTTGAGCTACACCATTGTGAGTACGAGTAAAGTGTAAGCCATTTGGAGTGATAATACCACTTAACTCATGCAAAGGCGACATAGATATAGCAGCGTGCATATCTCCAGCCGATGACATAAGAGGAGAGGTTCTTCTTACTATGTTGTGCTCATACTTAGATGGTAATCCATAAGGATTATAGTTACACTCATCTCCTAAAGTAGTCCCCCACTTAGTGTGATGTATAATGTTTTCATCGTCAGCAAGTAGTGCACCCGGTGCTAAAATACTTACAGCGGCAACTGCACTTACAGATGCTGTTCTTTTAAAGAAATCTCTTCTGCTAACAGATGTTGATTCTTCTGATTTGAATGCTTTATCCACATCTTCCCCTTTATAGTTTTACTTATTTTTAATACATTAATTCTGTTAACCTTGTGTTGTTTTTATCACAAAGTTGGCACAAAAGTTATTATACATCTTTACAAGAGTTAATGCCATTATTGGATTAAAGAATTAAAGATATAAAGATATTCGCATGGATTCTGTTACCAATAGGAACACAGCTTTTAAAACTAAAAATCAATGTATAGTTTTTTTTAATACAGCTTATCAAGGGCACTTATAGTGCCCTAAAATAGAATAACTTTTCTGATTCAAGCACATAGGTGTGATGATTTATTTTCATTTAAGCCTCATTCATACTGCTCGTCTTATGTAGGAAAATTTGTGATAAATTTGTACTTATTTATAAGGCAAAAAATATATGATTAGTTTAATGCTAAGGAGGGAACTATTGGCTTATAAAATTTTTCGCAGATACTTGTGAGCCCTCTTCATTAGGTTCAACTTTTTCATCTTCTACAGCATCTTCTTTTAGCTCAATTATAAGTTCTTGTCGCTTAACTAGTAGTCGCTCCAAAATCTCTTCTCCGACCTCTTCTCTATCTTGCCAGTCTGATTCATGATGGATACCAAAAAGCTTTTTGAAATAATCATAATGAACATCAGCACTTGTTACTTTAAAAAAGTAGTATCTCCTAAAGCTTATCTCATTTATATCACAAATTGCTATTTTTTTGCCTATCTTGTTTGGATATACCTCTTCTTTTATCCAGTCTGAAATAGATTCAGACTCTTTAAAGAAGTTATAGAGATGTAACTCTCTACTTTTTAAGAGATTATAAGTCTTAGCTTGCTCATCACTTAACTCATAAGAGTAGGTATTTTCATCTAACTCAAACTTGTCTAGAGCCTCATCATAGATGGCGAACTCAAATTTTACTTGCATATAAAAATCCTGGGTGTTAAAGGTGTTTCTTTTGTTTTATGAAAGAAGGGATTAGAGAGAAAAATATTTTTCTCTCTAATAGATTACGCTTTACCGGAGAGCATTCCGTACATTGTCATTGGTTTAAGAGCATAGACTTTCATTAACCAAAATATCCATCTCTCTACTAGTGGATCTAGTGGGAATGATGGCGTTGGTCTAACAGTCCAATCAAACTCAGCTAACATAACTGTACCGATATCTGTAATAAGCGGACAAACTGTATAACCAGCATATTTTGAAGGTAATTTTTTACCCTCCATCTGAGCTATTAAGTTATCTACAAGCACTTTATACTGTTTTCTTATAGATCCACCTGTTTTTCCCATTGGCACTTGTGCAATATCACCAAGCGAGAACACATTTTTGAATTTGATATGTTGAAGAGTTTCTTTGTTTACAGGAACCCATCCTTTAGCTGAACCTATATCAGATTCTGCCACTTCTCTTGGAGCTACAGCAGCTGGAGTTATGTGTAAGAAGTCATATGGAACTCTTATTTTTTCATGCTTGGAAATAACTTCAAAATCTTTCATAATAGGATCATAAGGTCCTTTTTCTTGCCATTGAGAATCAAAAATAGCTATCTTATTTTCTGGCTCAACACCTACAAGATTGTGTCTGTAGTGCCACTTAAAGCCCTCTCTTTTAAACTGTTCGTGGATAGCATCATGATATTCAGGTACGCCAAACATAGTTCCACCATTTGGATACATGGTAAGCTCTGCATTTTCTCTAGCACCTGCCTCTTTGAGTCTCGCATTTGTAAGATACATAATTTTCTTTGGAGCACCACCACACTTAATAGGTGTACTTGGGTGCGTAAAAAGAAATTGCACTTTTTTACCATTTTTTGCATTTTTAGCTTTATCGATGTATTTTTGCATCTGCTCCCAAGTTTTAGTAGCACCCTCAGCTGTATAGATTGAACATATACCACTATCCTCACCTATAGCTTTATGAAGTCTTGAATTATCTCCAGTTGAGTAGGCGCGACCAGCATGCTCTAGCCCTTCAATTCTTTCAAAATCAAGTTGTAAACCAGTAGCTACAACTAAATAATCATAATCAATCACTTGCCCTTTTGCAGTAGTTACTTGATTGTTCATTGGGTCAAAATCTATAACTTTATCTTCAATTATCTTTGTACCCTCTGGCACAAAATCATCTCTGTTATAAGAGATTTCATCTGCATCCCAAATACCAGCAGCAACTAGCGTTTGACCTGGTTGATAAGATACAGACTGCTTATTAGGCTCAATAACAGTAATATCTGGGTTCTTAATATTAAGAGTTAGTCTAGCAGCCGTACTCATTCCAGCAAGCCCTCCACCAACGATTACAATCTTAGCATCTACCCCTGATTTAGATATTGGTTTTTGTTCTTTTTCCAACGCTTCAAGACTAGTACCACCCAACATAAAACTTGCACCTGAGATACCTGCTAATTTCATGGCGTCTCTCCTTGTCATCCCCTTTGAAGATAGATCTTTGTCCATCTTCGATAACATATTATTAATATATTTATAATCCATGCCTATCCTTTTATACTTTTAGCTTATAATTAACTGTACATTATCGTAAATTTTTAAATTTCAGACTTAAATAAAACTATTTTAAAAAAATAAACTAAAATGTGATAACTTTGTTACATTTATTCACTACATGAAAAATTGTAACAGCGTTATAAAAACAAGTTATTAAGATGTAGCTTTAGATTTTACTAAACCTAAAAGAACATACTTGCCCTTTTTTTCATCTATATAAAAAACTATAGTGTATCCTTGATTTTCTATATCTTTTATCTTTTCATTATCAAAATAGATAGATTTTTTATACTTTTTAACCTTAGTATGCATATTAACTATTATAGTATCAAGATAAAGCTCAAAATTATTTGCATCAGCTTTATTTTCTTTTTTTATTAGCTCTGATGCCTCTTTTAATTGTTTTTTATAAAGTTCTGATGAGAGAACACTCATACCAGGATAGTACGGAGTAGCTTCGCCCACATCTCTAAGGTATTTATCTAGCTCCATTTCGAGCTTTTCTTTAGCATCACTTAGCATCACTAGTGTCCTTTAGCTTTTAACTTATGATATTGCTCGTAAGAGCGTTCACTTTCTATGTCACAACCTTTAGCAAATGCCAACATTGCTTTTCTTTGTTTTTGGAAAAAGTTTGAAGAAGGGTGTCTGTGTGATCTAAAAGTATATGCTGAAAATTCAGCACACACTTTAACTATTTCATATTAGTGCTAATGTACTCAGCAAGAGCATCTATCTCTTCATAAGAAAGATCTACTAATGTGCTTTTCATTAATTGGCCATAACCATACTTATTAACACTTCCATATCTGTAGTCTTTTAGCTCTTTTGCTAGTTTAGCAGCATCTAGCCCATTAATTGGCGAATATACAATTCTAGAAAATCCTGAATCTGTTGTTTGCTTCCCATCTGCACCATGACATTGAATACAGTCTTGTTTATAAATCGCTTCACCGTTTGCCGGTAACAACACCCCTGATTTGTACACTGATGCACTATCTGCAGCCAATAAAGTAGCACTCGCTACTATCGCGCAAAGAATGATTTTTTTCATTTTGATCCCTTAAATTGTAAGATTTTTGTGATAATAATAACACATAAATCTTAAATTAGCAAAAAAGTATCTTCCTCTCCAACCATTTTAATATATAATGTTACTTTATAGCTTGTTCTCTTATATTAATAGTATTTTTTAATACCACTCATTGTTGAACCCATATTTAAAAGTAACATATCTGCAATAACTAATGCTGCCATTGCCTCACAAACTATGCTTCCTCTGATGGCTACACATGGGTCGTGTCTCCCTTTTAGAGAAAAATTCACCTCTTTATTTGTAGTAGTTACGGTTTCTTGCTCTTTAAAGATAGATGGTGTTGGTTTAAAGTAAACATTAAGAATAATATCTTCCCCATTGCTAATGCCACCAAGTACTCCGCCTGAATGATTTGTCTTAAAGCCATCTGCTCTTATCTCATCGTTGTTTTGTGAACCCTCTATAGAAGCACTGAGTATTCCATCACCTATCTCAACTGCTTTTACTGCATTTAACCCCATCATAGCATCTGCTAGAACTCCATCTAGTTTATAATAAAGCGGTTGCCCAAGCCCGATAGGGGCATTTTTAATGATAATCCTAGATACTCCACCAACTGAGTCATGACTATTTTTAGCTTTAAGGATAGCAGCCTTTTGGGCTGACTCTTTGCTTGCATCAAGAGCATAAATAATGCTCTCTTTAGCACTCTCATAATCAAAAATATCAGCCTTAATGCCAGCTACTTCACTAATACCACTTTTAACTTCGATGCTAAGCTCATTGAGCATAAGTTTTGCTATAGCCCCAGCTGCAACTCTAGCCGCTGTCTCTCTAGCCGAACTTCGTCCTCCGCCTCTATAGTCTCTGATACCGTACTTATGAAAATAAGTAAAGTCAGCATGTCCTGGGCGAAAGATGTCCTTAATATTTGAGTAGTCTTTTGATTTTTGGTTTGTGTTGTAGATAAGCATAGCTATAGGAGTTCCCGTACTATAACCTTCAAAAGTACCACTTAAGATCTCAACCTTGTCATCCTCTTTTCTGGCTGTCTCAAACTCACTCTTACCAGGTTTTCTACGGTCCAATTCACTTTGGATAAAAGCTTCATCTATCTTGAGCCCTGCGGGAACTCCATCAAGAAGACATCCAATAGCCACACCGTGAGACTCTCCAAAAGTGCTATAGCGTAGCCTACTTCCAAAACTATTCACTTGCATCTCCTTTATTTAGCATCTCCACAGCCTGTTTAGCTGCTTCTTGTTGTGCTATTTTTTTACTCTTGCCACAACTTCTAGCGTACTCTTTATCTTCTATAAAAACCGCAACCTCAAACTCTTTTTGATGGTCAGGTCCGCGACTCGCTACAACTTTGTACTCTGGAGTGATGCCAAATCTCGCTTGAGTTAGCTCTTGAAGTGTTGTTTTATAATCACTAAATAGTGAGTCAAGAGATATCTCTTTATGATTTTTCTCTATTAGTTTTATAGCAATACTCTGGACTTTTTGCAGACCAGCTTCAAGATATATAGCTCCAATAACAGCTTCAAAAGCGTTTGAGAGCAGTGATGGCTTATCTCTTCCACCATTATTTTCTTCTGCATTAGATAAAAATATATACTCTCCAAGATTTAGTGACCTTGCAAGCTTATCAAAGCCTGTCTCATTTACAAGGGAGGCTCTAATCTTAGAGAGTTTACCCTCATCTGATTTTTTAAATTTATGAAAAAGATACTCACCGACTATTAAATCCAAAACTGCATCGCCTAAAAATTCTAGTCGCTCATTATCGTAGGGCTGTTTGTAGCTTTTATGTGTCAGCGCTTCGATAATGAGCTGTTTATCTTTAAATCTGTAGCCTAAAGTTTCCTCTAGAGCCTCTATATTCCTGCTCATATACTCTCCCTTAATCACTAAAGTGAAGCTTTTATTTTTTCTGCTTCATCGCGCGCTAGTTTGTCGCATCTCTCATTTTCTTCATGCCCATCGTGACCTCGAACCCATATAGCACTTATCTTATGAGGTTTTGAAACTTCCATATAATCTCTCCAAAGGTCTGGATTTTTAACTTTTTTAAAGTCCCTTTTGATCCAGCTACAAAGCCACTCATTAATGCCCTTTACAACATAAGAAGAGTCTGAAATTATCTCTACTTCGCACTCTTCTGTTAAAGCACGGAGCCCCTCTATAACACCTAAAAGTTCCATTCTATTGTTAGTGGTGTGAGATTCTGAACCTACTATCTCTTTCTCTTTATCACCATATCTAAGGATGACACCATAACCGCCTGGTCCTGGATTGCCCAAAGCACTTCCATCACTGAAAAGAGTTATTTTCTTCACTAAAATTCCTATGATAATCTTTAGTTAAATTTATCTCGATGCGTGAGGTATCTATAGCGTGACAACTGCTACATCTATTAAATGCAAAGGGAGCTAGCACCTTGCAATTATCACAAATATACTCAAAACTAAGTGTGGCATTTGTTTTTTTGTTTAAGTTTATCAACACATCAAGCTCAAACACTGAGCTACTTTTAGCTAAATCAACATCGCCTCTAGCCGTATAAAGCTCCCTTAGATAGCCATTTTGTGTAATTATATCTAAATTCAAATCTTTTTTATCTAATCGCCAAAGCACATCGCTTATCATCTCGCACTTAGATACATCAAGATTTTGCCAAGCAAGGTTTGCGTCTTTACTAAAAAGATACTCAAAAACCATACGAGAGAGTATCCTCTCTTCTTTGTAGATCTCTACAAGATTTTTTAACTTATCATCTGTGCTTATTTTAGCATCATTTAAAAGTGCTAAAATTCTTAGGTAAACGCTATCTTTTTTTATATCCTTTTTCAATTCATCCAATGGCTCAAGTACTTCAAGGGCCAAAGAATACTCTCTCATATACTCATAAGCTAGAAGCAAGTATGCAAGAGCCTGGGGAGTTCTTGGATTGTTTTGTAGTATCTTTAAAAATATCTCTTTTGCACGTTCAAGAAAACCAGCTCTAAAGTAAGTTCTTCCTAGTAAAAAGAGTGTTTCTCTATAGTTTTTTTTGCTTCCAACACTTAAGAGCTCGCTATAAATCTCTATACACTTTTCATAATCGCCATTTTTAAAGTAAGAGTGTGCCAAAAGTAGCCATGATTTCTCAGGCAGTTCACCCTTTGAGATAAGAACTTTTAGCTCGCCCTTTGATGGAAGTGTGCGAAATCCTCTTAAAAACTTATCAAGATGGCGATGATCTTCTTTGGTTCTAAACCTTGCCCACCAGTAAGAAAAAAAAGCAACCACAAAAACAAGTACAAAAAACACTATGATGCCAAAAAGGGGATCACGAAACTCTATAAAAAAGCTATTCATAAACTACTATGCCATAATCATTTTTAAGATTGTAAAATGTTGAATTTGGAGTAAATTCTAAGTCTTTTATTCGGCCAAGTTGAACTATAGAATCTTTACTAACTTTGATGCCAAACTCTCTAAAAAATTTTTTAATGTTTACAAACTTTATATCCTCTACAAACTTATATTCAAACTCTTTATATAGCCTCATCTTATCATATGAAAATATTCGCTCATTTACATGAAGTCTATCTGAGGCATATCTTATAGGAAGATAACCAGAGAGATCTGTTAATACCTCTTCTACATACTCATGTTTTTTTGGAAGAGTGTTTTTTTGTATAAAGATGTACTTATTATTTAATTTTATATTTGGCGTCTCTTTCCAGTACTTATAAGCTGGATTTGAGACACCTAATTTTGAAGATACTTCTCTCCAAAGCCAAAAAGAGTTAAGCTTATTTGGTAAGTGTGACATCTTCTTTAGCTCCTTTATGAAGTACTTTTTTGCTTATTATAACTTATTAAAACAAACTCACCCACTCTATGGCAGGGACAAGATCTGTTTGTAATTATATAGTTTCTTAACAAACGTCTCCATTAAAAGGTAGCTACGACCCATTTTGTGATAAAGTAACCACCTACAACAAGCCACACAAACATTCCAAAAGCTGTATAGAGCGGTGCTAATCCTAAGCCTTTAAACATTGAAAATCGTGTACCCATTCCAAGTGCAGTCATAGCCATCGTTAGCAAAAATGTATCTATGTCATTTATAACATCTACAATATTTTGGGGAACTATTTCTAAAGAGTTAAAGCCCGCCATAGCTACAAAATAGACAGCAAACCAAGGGATAACAAGTTTAATACCACCTGTTTCTCCACCCTCTCTTTTTGCAGTATAAGATAGATAGATGCCAAGAATGATAAGCATTGGAGCTATCATAATAACTCTTGTCATTTTAACTATAATTGCATCGTTTGCCATCTCAGCATCTGCTCCGGGAATGGACGCTGGAACTGCTACAACTTGTGCTACTTCATGGATAGTTCCACCAACATAGATACCAAACTCTCTTGATGTCATATCAAAGATGCCAGCACTATATAAAAGCGGATACAAAAACATAGCTATAGTTCCAAACAGTACAACCATAGAAACTGCAACTGCCGTCTTATGCTCTTGTGCTTTTAAAACTGGTTCGGTCGCTAAAACCGCAGCTGCTCCACAAACAGATGCACCAGCTGCTGTTAGCATCGAAGTATCTCTATCCATCTTAAAAACTTTTACACCTAAGTAAATTCCTAGTATAAAAGTAGTTGTAAGCATAATAAGTGAGACCATAAAGCCATCAATGCCAACCTCAGCAATCTGCTGAAAAGTGATGCGAAAACCGTAAAACACAATGGCAAATCTTAAAACCTTTTTAGCGCTAAAGGTGATGCCTCTCCGCCACTCATTTGGGGTTTGATTATGGAGTGTATTTGCATAAAATATGCCCATAACTATACCAATAACTAAGGGTGAAATCCCCAAAGAGCTTACAAATTTTAAGTCTGCTACTAGCGTAGCTGCTGCTGCAAAAATTGCTACAAAAATTACTCCGCTTAGGGTGCCTTTACGATTTTGCTTTGAAAATGACATCTACTTCCTTATGATATTTTTTTAAAACAAATTATATCTAAAAGTTATCACTCTATTACATTTTTATCTTAAATCTTGCTCAATCCCTTCTGCTCTCAATGTATTAATTCGTAATTATTGCTTACCATCAGCTATAATGTCTGCACGAGGAAAAACAAAAGTTGACTTTCTAAAGACAACAACTCTATCTTCATGTCCAACAGCGTAAGCACGGATAGTGATAGGGATAACTGTATCTTTTCTACTATCATCAACTAGCATCTCCTCAGTTCTAAGAACTACTATCTCTTTCTTTTTCATACCCGGAACTGCTGTAAATTCGCCTTTAGGTTTTGCTATAGTTATTTTACCTTCCATTCCCTCTGGAGGAATAACTTCAAAGAAAAACTTCATCTCTTCATTTTCAGTATTTTGAAGTAAAAATTCATAAGCATTCTCAACTCTAAACTTACCATCATCTAGATGTTTTACAGAGTAAAGACGAGTCTCTTTGTTTATGTTTAAGAGCATATGCTCTTTTGTACTTCCCATCATCCCTAGTATTATCATGATACCAACTAAAAGCCCCATATAAGCTAAGACTTTTGTTCTAAAGTACTTTGTTTTACCTTTTTGATCTACTATCTCATAGTCGCTTGACCAAGTAACGAGTGAAGGTTTTCCTAGTTTGCCCATAACAGTTGTACAAGCATCAACACACTCTAAACAGTTTATACACTCTAGCTGAAGACCCTTACGGATATCAATATGCGTTGGACAAACTGTTACACAACTCTCACAAGCTGTACACTCAGCATGAGGCTCAACTGCTTGAAGATCTTTTTGCTTTGTATATACTTTGTTGTGTTGTTCATCATATATGTGTCCTCCTCTGTGCATATTGTAAATAGCCATAACCGTGTGTTCATCATACAAGACTGACTGAATTCTTGAGTATGGACAGACATATATACAGTAATCCTCTTGTAAAAACACTATATCATATATAAGAAAAACTGCAATTCCTATAACCGAACCAAAGAGCACCCAGTGATTGTTAAAGTCCCCAAGGTAGGCAAAAAAATCCTCAGGAGGAACGAAGTACCACATAAAGTTTGATCCTGCAATAATTGCAAGAGCCGACCATATCAAAATAGCCACTGCTTTTTTTACTTTATTTTCAAACTTACTCATATCTGGATCTAACTGTTTGTTTTTGATTCGTTTTCTAAGCCTTAATAGCTTTGTTTCTATCAAATCTCTATAAATTACTCTAAAAATAGTCTGCGGACAAACCCATCCACAAAAGACACGACCACCCATAACTGTCATACCAAATACTCCTAAAAAGAGTAGCATCAGTAAAAATGGCATTAAATATAATTCTTGCATATCAAACTCAACAAATGCAAGGTGTAGTTTTAATTTGTCAAAACTTAGTAGAAAGAAGTGATTTCCATCTACTGTAATCCAAGGTAACACTAACGCAACTATAGTTACCACTGCATATAGATAGTAGCGTTTAATTCTCCACGGTGTCGGTATAGTTATACCGATGTTTTTTTTGCTCATAAGAGACTTCCTTTAATTCACTTGCAGTAAAAGTAATTTTACTGTTAACATATTTCATATTGTAAGAGCATTATAGCAAATACAAGTTGAGTTTTTATTTAATAATTCTTATAATTACTATAATATTTTCGAATATACTTATCAAAAGTCTTCTTTATGCTTATATTGGTTAAAATATATCTTTAATTTCCTTTCAAAAAGATTTTTTATGAATACAAAAAAGTATATTTTAGAGACTATAAAAAAACGCCCGCTTATCATAGATGGGGCGATGGGAACTCAGCTTCAGCTTTATGACGTAGAGATTCCTAAAGAGGCATGGGAAGAAAATGAGGGCTGTAATGAGCTTTTAAATGTAACTTGCCCTGAGATTTTAAACAAGATCTACGATGGTTATCTAAGTGCCGGTGCTGACTTTATCACAACAAACACTTTTGGTTCCTTTGCCTGGGTTTTGGATGATTATAACATTGCTAATCGCGCTTATGAGCTTACATATGCAGGAGCAAAACTTGCAAAAACTCTATGTGAAAAGTTCTCAACACCCTCCTATCCTCGCTTTTGTTTGGGAACTATAGGTCCTGGTACAAAACTTCCATCACTTGGTCACATAACTTATGATGAGATGTATGAGGGCTACACAGAGGTGGCACTCGCTCTCATTGATGGAGGAGTTGATGTTTTTCTGCTTGAGACTGCACAAGATCCACTTCAGATAAAAGCTGCACTTCATGCATGCGAGGAGGCTTGCAAACAAAGAAGTATAGAGATTCCCATCATGATATCTGTGACTATTGAGCTTAGTGGAACTATGCTCATCGGTACAGATGCGAGCACTATTGCGACTATTTTAGAGCCTTTTGACATTCTCTCTTTAGGGTTTAACTGTGGAACTGGACCAGAGCAAGTACTCAAACATGTAAGAACTCTAAGTGAAGTTTGGCATAAACCTATAAGCATTCATGCAAATGCTGGACTTCCACAAAATCGTGGAGGTGTTACTTACTATCCTATGGGTCCTGATGAGTTTGCAAACAAGCAAGAAGCATTTTTAGACTTTGATGGTGTTAGCTTTTTAGGTGGATGTTGCGGAACTACACCTGAACATATCAAAAGACTTGTAGATAGAGTAAGTGTGAAAAAGCCAAAAGCACCAAGCGGTTCTCATCCAAACTCTATCGCATCTCTATTTAACACCACAACTCTCATACAAGAGCCAGCTCCACTTCTGATGGGAGAGCGCTCAAATGCAACTGGTTCAAAAGCCTTTAAAGAACTTCTCTTAGCAGAGGATTACGAGGGAACTCTAAGTGTCGCTCAACAGCAAGTTCGTGCTGGTGCTCATGTTATAGATGTAAATGTAGGCTTCGCAGGTCGTGATGAGACAAAAGATATGAACGCAGTTATGGGTATGTACAACCAAAAAATCTCAATTCCACTTATGCCAGACTCCACACAAACTACCGGCCTTGAGACTGCTCTTAAAAGCATAGGCGGAAAGCCAATCTTAAACTCTGTAAATCTCGAAGATGGTGAGCCAAAGTTTGATGCAGTGTGTAGCTTAGCGAAAAAGTTTGGAACTAGTTTAGTCTGTCTAACTATTGATGAAGTTGGTATGGCTAAAACAGTTGAGAAAAAGCTTGCCATTGCTGATAGAATCATAGACCTAGCGACTAATCGCCATGGCATAAAAAAAGAGGATTTGATTTTTGATGTTCTAACTTTTACCTTAGCAAGTGGAGATGAAGAGTACTGGGGTGCTGGGATAAACACCATAGAAGCTATCAGAGAGCTACGCAAAAAGCACCCAGAAGTTAGTGCTACTTTAGGGCTCTCAAACATCTCTTTTGGACTAGATAAAGATGCAAGACCTTACTTAAACTCTATGTTTTTACATCACTGCATCGAAGCAGGTCTTACTTCTGTTATCATAAATGTAAAACATATTATCCCCATCAACAAAATTAGCCAAGAAGATCAAGAAATATGTGATGATTTGATTTTCAACCGCAAACCAAATGGAGAGGCTCTTTTTAACTTTATAGAGCACTTTAGCACTAAAGAAGTTGTTGATAATGATGCTGTAGATGAAGAATATTTGCGCTTGAGCGATAAGGAAAAAATAGCAAAACTTCTGATGGATGGAGATAAAGAGCGGATGATTCCCCTTGTTGAAGAAGTTCGACATACTATTGCACCTGAGGTAATCGTAAATGAGATACTTATAGATGCTATGAAAGTCGTAGGTGATCTTTTTGGCTCTGGTCAGATGCAACTCCCTTTTGTCCTCCAAAGTGCTGAGACTATGAAAAAGACAGTTGACTATCTTGAGCCGCATCTTCCAAAGGTTGAAAAAGAGGCCGACACTACTCTAGCTCTTGGAACTGTAAAAGGAGATGTACATGATGTTGGTAAAAATCTTGTAGATATAATCCTCTCAAACAATGGCTACAAAGTAGTAAATCTTGGCATCAAGGTGGATTTAGATGATTTTATGCAAACTATGAAGGATGGGCACATTAGCGCTTTAGGGATGAGCGGACTACTCGTAAAATCAACTCAAGTTATGAAAGAAAATCTTGAAATTTTAAAATCTCTTAATATTAAAATCCCCATACTTCTTGGCGGTGCAGCTCTAACGCGCTCCTTTATAGATGACTTTTGCCGCCCCATCTACGATGGCCCAATCTTTTACTGCAAAGATGCCTTTGATGGAGTGACCGCTATGAGCCGTATAGAAGCTGGAAACTTTGACACAGACCTCCATGGCAAAGACAAAGAAGAAAAAATAGTAAAAGAGAAAAAAGAAGTAATCATTCCACCATTTGATGAACTTAAGATGCCATCTCGCGATGTAGTTGTGCCAACTCCTCCCTTTTGGGGAAGAAGAGAGTTGAAGCTCACTCCAGCACAGATAGAGATGGCTTTTGAGTGGATAAACCACAAACTTCTCTTTAAGGCTCGTTGGGGTTATAGTTCTAAGGGAATGAAAAAAGAGGAGTACCAAAAACAGCTCGATGAAGTTGTCTGGCCAGCATACGAGAAGCTAAAAGCACAGTTTCTAGATGAAAAACTGTTTGAACCAACTATCCTTTATGGCTACTGGCCTTGTAGAAGTGATGACAATACTATTCTTATCTTTGATGAGAGTGAGGGTTATAACTCTCTTGATGAAGTAAACAATGAGCCTTTAGAGCATGTTATGCCAAGGGCGATAAAGCACTTTACATTTCCAAGACAAAGCAAAGAGCCTCATCGTGCACTAAGTGACTTTTTCCACAGTGACAGACACGATGTAATAGCTCTTACTTGTGTGAGTGCCGGAGAAAAACTTAGTGAGGTTGAGAGAGAAATTTATGATAGAGGCGAATATACTCTTTACTACCAGTTTCACGGTCTTGGAGTTGAGTTAGCTGAGGCTTTAGCTGAAATAGCACATAAGCAGATAAGGCTTGATCTAAATATCTCTGATGGCGAAGGAAGTAGCTTGAGTGATGTTCGGATGAATAGATATCAAGGAAGTAGGTACTCTTTTGGTTATGCAGCTTGTCCTGACTTGGAACTCAACCGTCCCCTTTTTGATCTGTTAAAGCCTGAAGAGTTTGGAATAGAACTGAGTGAGACTTTTCAAATCCACCCAGAACAATCGACTAGTGCCTTAGTAGTATATCATCCAAATGCCTCGTATTACAATGTATGATAAAAGAAAAAGGTGAGTGTCTCAAGTTCATCCTTTTCTTCTTAAGGTTGCATTTTACATCCCGATAGTGTGAAAAAAATGTGTAGTAGCGTATTTTATCTTCGTCTATAGCTAAGTGCTTCAAAGATATGGTTTTTTGCTATATCTTTGCTTTTATCTAAATCTGCTATGGTTCTAGCTACCTTTAAGACTTTGTTTATACTTCTAAAAGAGAGTTTAAATCTATCAATTGCCATCTCTAAAGTCTCCTCTGCCTCAGCATCTAAGATGCAATAAATCCCTATCTCATTATCTTTTAGTTTCGCATTAAAGGCGCCTTGATTTCTTTTACTTCTAAATATATGAGCTTCAACCACTTTTCTATGAAGCTCTTTTGAGGTAAAACTACTCTTATCATCAGACTTCACATTTTGCATCACAACACAAAGATCTATCCTGTCTAAAAATGGCTCGGAGAGTCTATTTTTATATCTTTGTATCTCTAACTCATTGCATCTACACTCTAAGTTTGCATCTAAAAGATTTCCGCAAGGACAAGGATTCATAGCACCTATAAATAAAAAATCGCTTGGATACTCTACCTTAGAGTTTACTCTTGAAATTCTGATACGATTGTCTTGCATGGGCTCTCTTAGAGCCTCTAAAACACCCTTTGAAAAGTGCGGAAGTTCATCAAAAAACAAGATGCCATTGTGAGCTAACCCAACTTCACCTATCTTTGCTTTGTGTGAACCTCCACCAAAAACGCTTGCAAGTGTAGAAGTATGATGAGGGCTTCGCATATTTCTATGTGGTTTAAACTCAATCTCCTGCATCTCTAATGCTTGAAGCTTCGCAACATCAAGTATCTCATCACTCGTCATGGGTGGAAGTATATATCTAAGTCTCTTTGCTATCATACTTTTACCACACCCTGGAGAGCCTTCAAAGAGGATGTTGTGAAATCCAGTAGCAGCGATCAAAGCTGCTCTTTTGGCAATATCTTGCCCCTTTACATCCACAAATTCTTCCGCATACTCATGAGAGTAGTAATACTTCTTTCCTTTTAACTCATAAAAAGGGTACTCGATTTGTGACTGCTCTATGCTCGGAGTTGCACTCTCTTGATTTTTAAGAAGTGTTATCGCATCTTGGAGCGACTTTACTCCATAAAACTCAATCTCTGGAATCTTAGAGAGTTTCTCTAAGCTCTCATGTGGGACTATCGCCTTTTTCACAACCCTCTGGTTTGCTAATGAGAGCATAAGAGGATATAGCTGAATATTTTCCTTTACAGCTCCATCAAGTCCGAGCTCTCCAAAGACAAACCACTCACTAAAATCGCTCTCTTCGCTATCAAGAGCTATCATAAGAGCAATGCTAAGATCAAACTGACTCCCCTCTTTTTTAAGATCACTCGGAGCTAAGTTTATTGTTATGCGTTTGGGAGGAAAACTAAACTCATTGCTTAAGAGGGCAGACTTAACTCTATCTTTTGCTTCGTTGATGGAAGCAGAGGCAATTCCTACAATGCTAAACGATGGAAGCCCTTTTGTAAGTGTTGACTCAACATGTACAAGCTTTGCATCTATACCCTCATAAGTAGCACAAGAGACCATTTTCATAATACTTTTCCTTAAAAATCTAGTGGGCTTATAACTTTAGCCTTGTTCATCTCGCTCACAACATGAGTATATATCATAGTCGTCTCAACGCTTTTATGACCTAAAAGTTCTTGAATGCTTCGCAAATCAATGCCCGCTTGGAGCAGATGCGTTGCATACGAGTGTCTAAAAATATGTGTAGTTACACGCTTGTTTAGGTTTGCCTTTTGAGATGCTACTTTTATGTTTCGCCCTAAAGTTTGCGGATGAACATGGTGGCGTCTTTTCTCTTTAGTTCTAGGGTCAGTTGAAATATTTTTCATGGGAAATAAAAATTGCCACTTTCAGGAAACTTTTGCTTCGCAAACCGCATTTGCTAGTTTTGTTTCAAGCTTAGATTTTGGATACTTTTTCTCTAATGCATAGGGTATATAAACACTCCCGTAACCGTTACCCAGATCTTGTTTATGAAGATTTGTAACCAACTCAACTTGACTAAGTAGTTGCTGCTTTAATTTTAAAGGCAGTGGAAGAGTTCTATCTTTTAACGATTTAGAATCCCATATATAGATTTTGTTAAAGCCAAAATCTATATCTTTTATCCGTAAACTTAAAACCTCATTCATTCTAAGCCCACAGCCATACATCAAATGTACAAGCAGACTGTACTCCATAGGTATATTTTGTAAAACACTTCTAACTTCATCTTTTGTTAAAACGACTGGTATATGTTTTCTCTCTTGTGCACGAAGAGCTTGAATATTCCACTCACTCATATCAATTCCTAAAACTTCTTTATATAAAAATAGCAAGGCACTAAAAGCTTGATTTTGAGTTGTTGGTGATACTCTGTCTTGTGTAGCCAACTTTGTTAAATATGCTTCTATCTCAACTTTACTCATCTCTATTGGATGCTTTTTATTATGAAAAAATATATAATGCTTTATCCAATGAACATAAGTTCGCTCAGTTGAATAACTATAGTGTTTAAACCTGATCTTATCTCGAACCAAATTCAATAGCTTTTTTTTAACTTCCATTTTCAATCCTTCGTTTAAGTAATATTTTGTAAGTTATGTAAGATATTTTCAAATTAACTTACAAAATGTGATTTAATTTGGATATACAGTATTGAACGAATACTCAAACTTTAAGAATTCTATAGAATTTTTCTATTATTTATCAAAAATATGACAAATTGACATAAAAATAACAAAATCAACCTTTTTAACACACAAAAAATATGCAAGTTATTTATATGATTTAAAGTTATTTCGCATATAATGTGTTTGATTAAATAGTTAGGCAGAGAAAAATAAAAGAGAGATATAAATGTTATCAAACAAACGAACAATCATAACAGGCGGCACCGATGGCATTGGTTTTGGAATTGCCAAGGCATTTGCAGAAAATAATGCCAGTGTTTTTCTTATAGCCAGAGATGAAGAGAATCTCAAAAAATCAGCCGCAACTCTTTCACAATTTGATGTCGAGGTTCATGTGTTATCGGCAGACCTATCAAATATCTCGACTATTAAGAAAACTACTCAAGATATTCTCAATATATGGCCGGAAGTTGATGTGTTAGTAAACAATGCTGGTATTGCACGATTTAACCCATTCACGGAAACCAACGAAGAAGAGTTGGATTTACATCTGAACCTAAATGTAAAAGCACCTTACATTCTAACTCAACAACTGTTCGATGCGCTTGCGGCCAGAAAAGGTTCAGTGATAAACATTTCGTCCTATTTCTCACACCGCATGTTGCCAGGAAGACCGTCAACGGCATATTCATTAAGCAAAGGGGCAATGGATGCTTTCACAAAGTCCCTCGCCTATGAGGCAGGCCAACGGGGCGTACGGGTAAATGCAATTGCTCCCGGAACAGTAAATACCCCGTTAGTTCAAGCGAATATCAACAGACTTACTGATGAGGGAAAAACAAAATTCGATGAAATGATTGGAACTATCTATCCACTTGGCCGGATCGGCGAACCCGATGATATTTCGGGTGCAACGGTATTTCTTGCATCTGATCAAGCACGTTGGATTACAGGAGCAATTTTGGCCGTTGATGGTGGATTGACAACAAACTGAATGCCTAACAATTCGCTCAAGCACGACGCGCGAGCACGCTAGTTTAATCGGCTTCGGCCATCTCAATACAACCCGAACTTACTCAACCCCGGCTAGGCGCGCGTCTTAGCTTTGCGTTATGAGTATAGTAAAATTAGACACTAAAGGAATACAATGAATGTAGTATTAAAAAAATGTAATAGTATTGAAACTGGAGAAATTAATATTGCTGATAATTCATTGAATATCAAATATGGAATTAATGGTACTGGAAAATCAACAATATCTAAAGCAATCGAGTATTATGTAATTGATAAAAATAACTCATCAAATGAATTATTAAAACTCAAGCCATTTAAATATAGAGATAACCCAGATGAAAATAATCCAGAAGTAAGTGGATTAGATTCGATTAATAATGTAGCTATATTTAATGAGGACTATATAAATCAATATGTATTTCAGCCAAATGAAGTATTAAAAAATAGTTTTGATATCTTAATAAACGATGAAGCTTATCAAACAGGAATGCTTGAAATAAATGAATTAATCAAAGATATATCTAAAACATTTGAAGATAATCAAGATATTGAAATAATGTTAAATGACTTAAATGAATTATTAGAAAGTTTTGGTAAAGCCAAAGGATTAGCAAAATCAAGTAGTTTTTTTAAAGCTGTAGGAAAGGGAAATCCTGTAGAAAATATTCCTAATGAGTTAACTGTTTATAAAGATTTTATACAACATGACAGTAATACAAAATGGTTAAAATGGCAAATGACGGGAAAAGACTATTTAAATATTTCTGATTGTTGCCCATATTGTACTTCATCGGATATTGAAGAAAAAAAAGAAACTATTGAAGCAGTTGCCACAAAATATGATTCTAAACTTATTGAACATTTAAATAAAATCATAACTACCATTTCTAAATTAAAAGAATATTTTACAGTAGATACTTATGATAAAATTATTGAAATATCAAAGAGTGTTGATGGGTTACAAAAAGAACAAGAAGCTTTTATACTTGAAATTAGAGAGCAAATCAATACCTTAATTGATAAACTGCAAAATGTAAAAAAACTAGGGTTTCAATCTTTAAAAGATTTTGAAAAAGTAGATGAAATTATTAAAACATTTAAAATTGACCTTAGCTATATGGCACATCTTAATACTGATGTTACAAAAGAAAAGATTTTAAAAATAAATAACTCTTTAGATGAAATATTAGAAAAGTCTGGACAATTACAAGGCAAGGTAAATATACAAAAAAGAAGAGTTAAAGAAACTATTGAAAAACATAAAGAAGATATAAATACTTTTTTAAAATATGCTGGATATAACTATTTTATAGACATAAAAGAAGATGCCAACAATAGCTCTTATAAAATGCAATTGATACATAATGATTTTGTAGAAAGTGATATAGACAATGCTAAAAACCATTTAAGTTTTGGTGAAAAAAATGCTTTTGCATTAATTTTATTTATGTATGAAGTCTTAAAAAATAATTCAGACTTAATAATACTTGATGACCCAATCTCCTCGTTTGACAAAAATAAAAAATTTGCAATTATGGAAATGTTATTTAGAGGTGAAAAAAGTTTTAGAGATAAAACAATTCTTATGCTAACACATGATTTTGAACCAATTGTAGACATAATTTTTCATCATCCTGATATATTTAATGCAGTAAATCCAAGTGCTAATTATTTAGAAAACATTGAAGGTATTTTAATTGAAAAATTAATTACAAAAAGTGATATAAGGACTTTTATAGATATAGCAGAAGAAAATATATCAAACCTTAGTGAACAAATAAATAAATTAATTTATCTTAGAAGATTATATGAAATTACAAATAATAAAGGTTTAGGGTATCAATTACTTTCAAATTTATTTCATAAAAGAGAAACACCCATCTATAAATCAAGTTCAGACGATAGGAATATGACGGAAGAAGAAATAGAAAAGGCAACGGAAGAAATTACAGCTAAAATTGAAGAAGAATTTTGCTATTTATCTTGTTTTCAAAATGTAAATAATAATGATGAAATGAAAAGAGTTTATAATAACTCTACTAACAATTATGAAAAACTTCAAATTTATAGAATTCTATTTAATGAGAACAACGATAATAGAGTGATAAGGAAGTTTGTAAATGAAACTTTTCATATAGAAAATGATTATATATACCAACTAAACCCTTTTCAGTATCAGACAATACCACACTATATAATTAAAGAGTGTAATATTGATATTGAGCAAAACTCATAACAAAACATAGTAGCCAATAAATTACCTAGCGGAATTTATTGGCTATATTCAACCGTTATGTGATAAAGTAAAGGGTTTTCATATGGGAGTAGTATCAAAACAAGAAGAAATTAATCAAGTTGAAATTTTTGCGCCTCATGTTGTTATTTTGGGTGCCGGTGCTTCATATGCTGCTTTTCCTAACGGAGACATTAATGGCAATAAGTTACCTTTAATGAATAACTTAATATCAACCTTGAAATTAGAGAACTTGATCGATAAAACAAATTTAAACTTTGAAACAAACAATTTTGAAGAAATATATGACTTAATTTGCAAAAACGAAGATTTGCAAGATATACAGTTAGAACTTGAAGAAGAGGTTTATAGATATTTTCACAATTTATCAATAACCGAACAACCAACGATCTATGATCACTTACTGCTTTCATTAAGAGAAAAGGATGTTATTGCAACTTTTAACTGGGATCCATTTCTAATTCAAGCATATTATAGAAATGGTAAGGAAGGTTTTAAATTGCCAAAACTATTATTTTTGCATGGAAATGTTGCAGTTGGATTTTGTGAAGAAGATAGTTTTGCAGGTGTTAATGGTCATAAGTGTAAGTATTGTGAGAAAGACTTACAACCAACAAGATTACTGTATCCAATTTCTGAAAAAAATTATCACAAAGATGGCTTTATTAAAGCTCAATGGGAGACGCTTCAAGGGTATTTAGAAAAAGCGTTTATGATAAGTATTTTTGGTTATGGTGCTCCTCAGTCAGATAAAAGTGCAATAGAACTAATGAAAAAAGCATGGGGTGATGTTGAGGATAGGAATATGGAACAAACGGAGATTATTGATATTCGAGAAGAAGATGACTTGGAACAAGTTTGGAGTCCCTTTATTCATACACATCACAGAGAGTTCCATAAAAATTTTTATGATTCATTTATTGCAAATCATCCAAGAAGAACAGGTGAGGCATATTATAATCAATATTGGATGGCGAAATTTATTGAAAACAATCCTCTGCCAAAAGACTCCAATTTTGATGAACTTTGGAATTGGTATCAGGAATTGCAAGATGTTGAAAATAGCAAAAACACATAACAAGTCAGTGGAGCCAATAAATTACCCTGCGGAGAATTTATCGGCTCATTTTAAACGTTAGCAAACAGTAAAGGAAATAAAGTTGAAATATGAATTTATACATATATTGTTAGTATTTATAGGGCTGTTCACAGGTTATTTAATATCTTATTTTAAAGAAAAAGGGAAAAATAGAGCTTTACTAGAAGACAATCAATCACTTACAAATGAAATAGAAAAGATAAAACAAGAATATAGCTTAGATTTACAAAAGAGAAAATATAAGTATGAAACAAAACAAAAATTATATTATGAATTTATGGATAAACTTGATACTTACAATGCGCTAGGAATTAATTTGTTTTTTGATGAACTAGGAACTATTATGATGAAGTTTTATGAAAGTAATACCGAAGAAAAAAAGAAAAAATACACAATTGAATTTAATAATACAGCAAGAGATATTGATACAAAAATAAAAAAACAAACCTCTGAACTTTTTTCACAATTAAACCAATTGAAACTCACAACAAATGAAGAGACTCTATCTATATTGGAAGAACTTCATAATGAATTAAGTAGAGTAAATAATAAATTTATTGAAATAGCAGAGTCGATACCTGACCTTCTTAATAAGCATAATGCTAATGCTGAAATTCAAAAATTTGATACTCACTCAAATTCAAAAATAGTAAATATTAAAGGTAAATTAATACAAGCATTAAAAAATGAGTTAAATAGTATATAATGCTAATAAAACATAGTAAAAAAAATATTAAGGAAAAATTTGAATTATCAACAAGCTTTAAAAAAATCAAGATTTAAAAGATTTATTGGATTCATTATCTTTTTCATAGGAATAATTTCATCTATAATTTCAATACTGAAAATGTTGTATTTCAATTTTGATGATGGAACAGCTATCGCTGGAGCATTATCAAAAATATTTCAGAAACTAGTATACTTAATATATGAAAATACTAAATTTTTAAATATTTTTTGAGACCGTTTAAAATTTCGTGTCAGCTACATTTAGT